>NZ_JAUOPX010000018.1:0-87892 GCF_030547455.1 Motilimonas sp. 1_MG-2023
CTACAGGCCTCACCAGTTTAACAAGGGGCTATCGCCACAAAAGGCTGAAGCAGAATACTTCAAAACTTATAACGAGGCGGCCAGTTTTAGTTGACCACTACACAGCCGTTTTATCTTTGTCAATAAGGTTGTGTTAACGGCCCCAAGGAAGAGATGAAAAATACCGAAAGAGTCCACTCAAACACACCTGAAAGCGCCTTTGATGGGCACGTTTTATGGAGCCCTGTAAAATCTATCTGGTTTCTGGTAAACCTATTTGCGGCATTATTTATTGCTCCTTTAGCGTTTTCATTTTCATCTTTTATTATTTTTGTACTACTCACCATTATTACTCTTTGTTTTGGCCATTCTTTGGGCATGCATAGGCTACTTATTCACCGATCTTATGAGTGCCCGCAGTGGATGGAATACTTATTTGTTTACCTAGGTGTTTTAGTTGGTATGGCGGGGCCAATTGGCATGCTGATGCAGCACGATCTAAGAGATTGGGCGCAAAGGCAGAAAAGGTGTCACGATTTTCTATTACACGGATCTAAAATACTGAAAGACGGCTGGTGGCAACTTAATTGTGATCTTGTGTTGCAGCATCCTCCCGAATTTACGATCGAAGATGAAGTATCAAAAAATAAGTTCTACCTGTTTATTGAAAAATATTGGTTGCTTCAACAACTCGTTATCGCAATCCCACTTTATCTACTGGGTGGCATACCGTGGTTGGTCTGGGGCGTTTCTGTCAGAATTGTTATCTCGGTTGGTGGTCATTGGTTAATTGGATACTTTGCCCATAATCATGGTCAAAGAACTTGGACTGTTGAAGGTGCTGCGGTTCAGGGCCACAACATTCGTATTGCAGGTTTTTTGTCAATGGGCGAGGCCTGGCACAATAATCATCATGCATATCCAGGCTCAGCCATGCTGGGGCTATACAAAGGCGAGTCCGATCCTGGTTGGTGGGTACTCAATGCGTTACATAATATAGGCCTAGTGAAAAATATTAAACTTCCTAAAGATTTACCTCGCCGCTCCGAGCTGGTTGTTGAGGATGAGGAGCTGGCGGGCAGGGTCGAGCGGGAGCTTGAAGAGTGTAATTTAGTCCGTTTTATTAGGCGAGAGCGGGAATAAAACGCCGTGCTTGGAGCTGTTACTGTGTTTGCTGTTCAATATTAAGGATGTTCTTTTTTGCAGTAGGTTAGGGCACATGGCGCTATCTACTGGATTTGTCAGTGTTCAATAGCCTACTTCCCTAACTTAAAGAAACGGCAGTAATTTTGTCGTTGATATAAATGATACTTAATTGAGTTAAATCGCTATTCTGATTGGTGTTTTGGTTAGCCCCTTGTTAAATTATAATTTTTATTACGTTAATAAAAAATTGCAGTTGAGCTTTGAGTCGACCTAATTTTCAGCGTTGCGCTAGGATGCTGAAGGTAAGTTCAGTCGAGTATTAGTTTACATCGCTAGTTACTCGCACTGTTGTTGGTTGAATTTGATTTTCTGGTCACACTTTCACCGTTATGAATGTTGCTTATCTTAAAATAGGGAGTATGAATGTTAGGAGAGTTGTTTTTCCCGGTAATTGAAACCACTCGATTACGATTGAAGCCTTTAGCTATAGAAGATTCTGCATGCTTACTTGAGATATTCTCAGATCCAGAGGTAATGAGGTACTGGAATACGCCGCCCTGGGTGGCTATGAAGGAGGCTTATGATTTTGTTAATGAAAGTAAAGAGTTGATGTTACGTCAAGAATCTCTTGTGCTGGGGATTTACCTTAAGTCTACGGGAAAGCTGGTCGGTAAGTGTATGTTGTTTAGTTACGCTAAAGAATCTAAGCGTGCTGAAATTGGTTTTGGTTTGGGCCGCCCTTACTGGGGAAAAGGCTATATAAATGAAGCGGGCGAAGCATTAATTCAATATGGCTTTAGGTCATTGGGACTTCGTCGCATTGAAGCAGAAATAGACCCCGACAATCACGCCTCAGCAAAAGCATTAGTAAAACTTGGATTACAACAAGAGGGGTTGTTAAGGCAGCGTTGGCAAATTAATGGCGTAGTCTCTGACTCTGCACTCTATGGCAGACTGGTGAGTGATCCTATCTAGATAGCGTTGCGATAAAAATAATGACAGTTCTATCTGAAATCTTTGATTATCGAGTAAAAAAAGGTTTTGTATGAGTAGTTAGAGCGGTAACAGGCGTTATCGCTTCAAGTATGAATAGTTATCGACCTTCGAGATGTTATGGATTATTAAAGCAAGGGTTTTAGAGCTAGGATTAAAGCTACCACAAGCAAGATATTCGCAAAGGAATGACAGTCATTACGTGAAAGCAGGTAACTTGCCTATCCTTGTTGATTCCAGATTACTGATGCAGTACATAGTCGTGGCATTGTTGATTAGGGTAATGAGCTTGCGGTATTTGAGTGGCTCTGTTCGATTTATCAATTTGGGCCTAGCTGAGTAGGCCCGCTTTTCAATTACTCTTGTTCCATTAACGGCCAGCCTCCGAGTGCTTTCCAGCGGTTAACCATGTAACAAAATAGTTCTGCAGTGCGCTCAGTGTCATACAGGGCACTGTGCGCTTCTTTGTTGTCAAAGGGGATGTTGGCGGTTTTACAGGCCTTGGCAAGTACGGTTTGGCCTAAGGTTAATCCCGCTAGGGTGGCGGTATCAAAGCTAGCAAAAGGGTGGAATGGCGTGCGTTTTAAATTGGCGCGTTCAATCGCCGCGTTAACAAAGCCCATATCAAATGCTGCATTGTGCGCCACCATGATGGAACGATTGCAGCCGTGGGCTTTTTGTTCTTTTCTAATCACTTTGAATATTTCATGCAGGGCATCGTATTCGGTGACCGCGCCGCGCAGAGGGTTGTGCGGGTCAATGCCGTTAAAGTCTAATGCTGCCTGCTCTAAATTAGCCCCTTCAAAAGGCTCTACGTGAAAATGCAGGGTTTTACTTGGGATCAACCAGCCGTCTTCGTCCATGGTGGTTAGTACGGCGGCAATTTCTAATAAAGCATCAGTACGCGGATTAAAACCAGCGGTTTCCACATCGATAACGACAGGAAAGTAGCCACGGAATCTTTTTGCTAACGGGGAGTCGCCGTTTTTGATTTCATCAGTCATAGTTAAAGCTAGCTAGTTTAAAAACGGCCAATTATGCCAGAGTTTTTGTGATAAGACTGGAAAATATATTAAAGGTTATTTATTCAGCGCCGATACAAAGCTAGTATGGGAAATCTATTCTCAAATTTTCATCAGGTTCAGCTTTGGTGATATTAGTATCATAGCGACAATGGAATTTAGGTATGGCGAATTGGAAGTGGTTGATTATGTTGATGTTATCACCATCAGCAATAGCATCAAATAAAATTTACAGCGCAGATCTAACTAATTCAGTCTGGCAGGTAACGAAAGCGAATCCCATTGAGTGTACCTTAGATCATAATATTCCTCGTTTTGGTAATGCGCGATTCACTGTTCGCGCCAGTAAATCTGTGAATATTGATTTTGATCTTGATGGTAAGCGTGAAACGCCGGCTACCCGACAAGTGACTTTGCGCTCGGTTCCTCCCTCTTGGCGACCGGGTGTTGCGGCTAATGATATTACGCTGGTTAAGTTTCACGAAGGCTTTGATGGTTACTTAAGTGGCAAAAATGCTTGGGCAATGTTGAGCGAGCTAGAAGAAGGACAGTTTCCCACTTTTATTTTTAGTGATTGGTACAATCAAGATGAAGTCACTCAGGTTGCACTATCTGCGGTGAACTTCAGACAGAAGTATTTAGACTTTAATGATTGCGTGTCAGGACTATTACCTTACAGCTTTGAAGATATTTCATTTAGTATTTTGAATTATGTGAAAAATGGCAGTGATCTAACACGTCATTCTAAACAGCGGCTGAAAATGATTGGTGAATATTTGCGCTACGATGAAGCGGTAAATATCATTCTTATTGATGGTTATTCTGATAGTTATGGTGGTCGTTGGAGTAATCAGCAATTATCAGAAAAGCGCGCCGAAAGTGTGAAAAGCTATTTAACTGAGCTGGGCGTGGATCCGAGTAAGTTCACCGTTGAGGGCCATGGAGAGAAACGCCACATTGCCGATAACCGCTCAGACGTGCAGCGCCCTAAAAACCGCCGAGTGGTGATATCCATCGGGCGTGAGGAAGAAATATAAACGGCTAACGAATCAATTTTTAACCGTGTTGACCCGCTTTGAGCGGGTCTTTTTTTGTCTAGGGTCTGTTGATCTTTGCTGGTTGATTTTTGTTCGAGAGGGGACACCTTGTCTAAAAGCGTTTTGAGCAAGGCGAGCAGTGTGTAGCTTAGAATTCTAAGTAAATACTGCTCAACGATGGGCAAAACGCTTTTAGCCGAATCCGTAGGACAGCGTTTGTTGGTCATTTCTACTGCGTTAGCGCCTTTTCGCGTAGTTCACTATGCCACAAAGGTGCTGGCCACAACGAATGTTTTGTATAAATACCCAACAATTCGCTGCAAAAACAATCACGAAAGATCAACAGACCCTAGCGATTACTGTCCGTAACGGCGTAGCCAAGCTTGCTCAATAGCTGCAACCCAGCTTGGGTGAGGTTCAAGTAAAATCGGGCCCAGATCCGCTTCACTTAAGCTGGCAGGGTGGCGTTTGATTTGATTAAACATGGCTTGCTGTTGCGGTGTGAGGGTGTGCATGCTTAGCACCGTTGGGTCACCCCATACTGCTGGATCTGCTTTACGTGCTTGGGCTTGAGGTGACATTAACCAGTTAGCAAAAACCTGAGCCGCAGCGGTGTTTGACGAATTGTACGGAATGGCCACAAAGTGAGTATTACCTAAACTACCGCCTTGATGGACGTAAGATTTTACGCTCTCAGGTAGTTCGTTATTGTTGATGCTATTCGCGGCATCATTGGGGTTAAAACTAAGTGCAATACTGATTTCGCCGTCGTTTAGCTTGGCTTTGAGTTGGGCCTGACTAGCAACAAATGCATTACCTTTGCGCCACATTAGAGGATGCAATTGATCAAGGAATTGCCACAGTGGCGCAGTCACTTTAGAAAAATCAGCTTTATTGACGTCATCATAAAGAGCAGGGTTGCTATTGGTGGTTTCGATTAAAGCTTGCTTAACGAATGTCATGCCATGAAAGTCAGGCAGTTTGGGGTAGCTAAACTGACCGGGGTGTTGCTGCAAAAATTGATGCAGCTTATTCATGGAACGAGGGACGTTTTTAATTCGTGCGGTGTCAGCCATGAATACCAATTGTGCCATGCCCCAAGGCGCTTCTAAACCATCAACGGGCACGGTAAAGTCTGCCGCGATAGAAGGCTTTTCAGTGGCATCTGTGTATTTCATGTTGGGTAAGTTGGCAGTGAAAGGGCCAAATAGCAGTTGTTGCTCTTTCATGGCGGCGAAGTTTTCACCGTTAATCCAAATTAAGTCTACTTTCCCTTTGTTATGGTTGGCCGCTGTTTTTTCCGCTAACACTTGGTTCACCACGGTGCCAGTATCAGATACTTTTACATGGATAACCTTAATATCGTATTGCTGCTTAGCCTGTTCGCCGGCCCACTGAATATAGTCATTGATGGTTTGTGAGCCACCCCAAGCATAAAAATAAATGGTTTGTCCTTGGGCTTGTTGCTGTATTTCGTTCCATGTTGGCGCCGCTAGGCTGAATGTTGAAAATAATAGCAAGGTAAAAAAATAGAGTATGCGCATATCCGTTCCTTTTATCGCAATGATGGCGTGGTTTAAGTCGTTGTTGCTGTGAGTTTAGCTAATTTATTGAATAGGTTAGCGGCTTTTTTCGGGGGTATGGTTGGTGTTGCAAGGTAGCGCTGGCCGTTACTAGAGATATTGGTGCATTGAATTAATGGCGGTGAAAATTTGTGTTTGGCTAGGTTCCTTTGCCATAACTGCTGCTGTAATGCGCGCTCTAATATCAGTTCAATGGCTAAAATTTGTTGATAGCTGTGCGGCGAGCGCTGCGTTTTTAGCTGTTGTCGAGCCCAGCGGTAAGGGCGAAGAATACAGCGTTCATAACGCTCTGCTTGTTCGCTTAACCGTTGCCAGCGCTCTGCGCTGAGCTGTAGCCCTTTTTTATCTAGGAATAAGGCCAATAACAGCAAATTGACATTGAGTGCAAATTCATTTTGAAGCTGCAATAGTGTAGGTTGAGTGTTGGCGTTATAAAGAGCCTCACACTGGTGCCACAAGTCATTCATGGTTATCTTGTTGCTCAGTTTTTGGTTGTTCTTGTTTACACTCTTGATTGGCTATATCGCTGCAACAGCTACTATTATGTACTTGCTCTATCCACAGGGCGAGTTCTTCTTCACTGACTTTTTTCTGGCTCATGTTAATCCTATTTAGTGATAGTGGTGATGGCTTATATTAATATAGCGTTGGCCATGAGCGTAAAATATATTTGAGTCAAGGCGGCGCGATTGATAAAGTCGGCGTCAAATTTAGTCAGCTAAGAGCATTTAAGATGATCGAAAAGAATACCGTTGTGCAGTTCTCTTATGAATTAACCGACCAAGATGGCACGCTACTGGAAACAAGCAAAGGTGAAGCAATTGCTTACCTCCATGGTCAAAACAACATGTTAGCCGGTGTTGAAGCCGCTCTTGAAGGCAAGGCTGAGGGCGATCAAGTTAAGGTTACATTAACGCCTGAAGAGTCGTACGGTGAGCGTCAAGAAGGTGCTGTACAACGCGTGCCAGCTAAGCATTTACAAGGTGCTAAAAAATGGCTACCTGGCATGATTGCACAAATTAATACCGACAACGGCGCTCGCCAAGTGACGGTGGTGAAAGTGGGTAAATTTATGATCACTGTTGACACTAACCATCCGTTTGCAGGTAAAACACTTACCTTTGATATGAAAGTGGTTGGTGTTCGTCCTGCTACTGAAGAAGAAATTGCTCATAAGCATGCTCATGGTGAAGGCGGCCATCAGCACTAATCAGTATTTTTATTAAGGAGCGCAAGCTCCTTTTTTTTAATCTTAAACTTAGGGTGTGAGTGGACTGAACACGAACGTTTGATAAAAACGTTAAGTCAATGACTCAAAATCTATTTTATTTTAAACTGCACCCATTTCAGCAGCTGGAGAAGATCAATGTCGACTACCTCATTAACCATTACACGCCCCGACGATTGGCATGTGCATTTACGTGACGGCGATGTGTTAGCTGATACCACGCGCGATATTAGCCGTTATATGGGGCGCGCCATTATTATGCCTAATCTAGTGCCTCCGGTGACAGATACCCAAGGCGCACTAGATTACCGTGCGCGCATTATGGCGAACAATAAAACGGATCATTTTGAACCTTTGATGGTGCTTTACTTAACCGATAACACCACCGCCGATGAAATTCGTAAAGCTAAAGCCAGTGGAGTGGTGTACGCCGCTAAACTTTATCCAGCCGGTGCGACGACTAATTCAGATTCGGGTGTGACGTCGGTAGACAACATTGCGCCAGCGATTGCGGCAATGGAAGAAGTGGGGATGTTACTGTTAGTACACGGTGAGGTGACCCATCATGACATTGATATTTTTGACCGTGAAGCGGTGTTTATTGAGCAAGTGATGAAGCCATTAGTGGCAAGATTTCCTAATCTGAAAATAGTGATGGAGCACATTACCACCAAACATGCCGTTGAGTTTGTTTCGCAAGCGCCGAGTAATGTTGGTGCAACCATCACCGCCCATCATTTACTGTATAACCGTAACCATATGCTTGTTGGTGGTATCAAACCGCACTTTTATTGCTTACCTATATTAAAACGAAATACGCATCAGCAAGCCTTGTTAGAGGCTGCAACCAGTGGCAATAAGAAGTTCTTTTTAGGCACAGATTCAGCGCCACATGCAAAAGGTGCCAAAGAGTCGGCTTGTGGTTGTGCCGGCTCTTACACAGCCCATGCTGCTATTGAGTTGTATGCAGAAGCGTTTGAAATGATGAATGCATTAGAGAACCTAGAAGCCTTTGCTAGCTTCAATGGTCCTGATTTTTATGGTTTGCCGCGTAATAGTGATACCATCACATTAGAAAAATCTGATTGGCTTGTGCCGGAAAGCCTGTCTTTTGGCGGCGATAAAGTGGTGCCGATTAAGGCGGGTGAAATGATGACTTGGCAAGTTAAATAATTGAAGCAATGGCCAATACTGAAGCTTCAGTATTGGCTTTGTTTCATTAAATAATCAACATAAAGCCAATAAACGCGACCGCTAATCCTATCCCAGACCAACTGAGCCAACGATAAATAGCATGGCTACGGTAACCACCAACAGCATAAAGGGTTAGCAGCAAAGTAAATAACCCACTGAGTAAATATCCTTTACCGTTTGTTCTATCCTTTAAGAGTGTTAGAAAATTGCTATCATTGAGTTGAGACACTTGATTTAATTGCGAACTAATGTCGATACAGCCATAACTAAAAACGGCAGTGGATAGAACGAACATAATCAATACTGCTAACGGGTGGGCTTTTAATCCCGTAAATGTTAAATCGCGCATAGTTTTTTTAATACCAAGTAATGACAGATAAAAAATGCCTGAGATTAAGGTAAACTTATTTGCCTATACTAAAATGCAGATAAGCTTGTCGAGCGTATCATAACTAATAATGAACATCAGAGGTAGGCATGGCGACCATTCTAGATGCTGTTGATCAGCGAACTCAGTTAGTGGGTGAAAACCGCTTAGAGCTGCTAATGTTTCGTTTACAAAGCTCGCAGTTGTTTGCGATTAACGTATTTAAAGTAAAAGAAGTGGTGAAGTTGCCCTCTTTAAACGCTTTGCCAAACTCACACCCCAAAGTATGCGGTGTTGCCACGTTGCGCGGCCAAAGCATTCCGGTGATTAACCTTCGAGAGGCTATTGGTATGCGACCTCTGCCGGTTGATGAAACCTGTAATTTAATTATTACGGAATACAATCGAACGGTGCAGGGTTTTTTAGTCGGTAAAGTTGAAAATATTGTTAACTTAACTTGGCAGAATATTATGCCACCGCCGAACACTGTGGGTAAGGCGCATTATCTTACTGCTATCACTAAGGTTGAACACGAAGAGCAGCAGCGTCTGGTTGAAATTATTGATGTTGAAAAAGTACTTGCTGAAATCGTAACTTATAATATTAAGATCTCAGATGGCACTTTAGACGCAGACATTGTCAATGAATTTGTCGGCAGAAAAGTATTGCATGCTGATGACTCTGCAACCGCCAGAAGGCAAGTATCCGATACCCTTGAGCAGCTTGGATTAGAAGTTATCGGGGTTGAAAATGGCATGGAAGCGTTGAAGAAACTAAAACAATGGTGTGACGAAGGAAAGACGGTAACAGACGAGATTTTACTGTTGATCACGGATGCAGAAATGCCAGTGATGGACGGTTACAAACTTACCTATGAAGTGCGTAATGACCCAAGGATGAGCGACCTATTTATTGCTTTAAATACCTCTCTCAGTGGTAGCTTTAACAATGCCATGGTAGAGAAAGTGGGTTGTGATGCGTTTATTTCTAAGTTTCAGCCGGATCTATTAGTCGATGTGGCGCAAACGAGATTAAAGCAAATTCTCGGTAAAGATTAAACGTCTTCCTAATATTGCATTTAAATGGCTTTTTACCCCAAATAAGCCATTTATTGCGACCATCTTCACTAATTGCTGCATTTGTATTCTCGACTCAATGGCAAAGCATCGCTATAATGCTGCGTCAAATTCTAGGTTCGCACCTATAAACCATACCATTTTCAAGGACAGGCATAGCCTGTCTTGACTTTTTAGCAATAAAAGGTAGTTTGCTACCTTTTGAAAGACATATTTCGGCCAAACGATGCCGAACAGATTTGAGGTAATATAATGCAAGCTTCTGTAGAGACGACTCAAGGACTAGAACGCCGTCTGACTATCACTGTACCAGGTGAGAACTTCGATAAAGAACTGAACAGCCGTTTAAGCCAACTAGCTAAAACGCAACGCATTGACGGTTTCCGTCCTGGTAAAGTGCCAGCGAAAGTTATCCAAAAACGTTTTGGTGCGGCTGTTTCTAACGAAGTTGCTGGCGAACTGATGCAACGCAACTTCTTTGAAGCTATCATGGCTGAAAAGCTTAACCCAGCTGGTGCGCCTGCTTTAGAGCCAAGTGAGCGCAAAGCGGGTGAAGATTTCACTTTTGTTGCAACTTTCGAAGTGTACCCTGAAGTAGCATTAGGTGATTTCGCTGCACTAGAAGTTGAGAAGAAAACAGCAACTGTTACCGATGCTGACCTAGACAACATGCTAGTTACACTGCAAAAGCAGCACGCTACTTGGGTTGAAGTTGACGCTCCTGCTGCTGATGAAAACCAAGCGACAATTGATTTCGTTGGTACTATCGATGGCGAAGAGTTTGACGGCGGTAAAGCTGAAGGCTTTAAACTAGCGATTGGCGCTGGTCGTATGATCCCTGGCTTTGAAGATGGCGTTAAAGGCAAGAAAGCAGGCGAGTCTTTTGACATCGACGTTACTTTCCCTGAAGAGTACCACGCTGAAAACCTAAAAGGTAAAGCGGCTAAGTTTGCTATTACTCTGTCTAAAGTTGAAGCACTTGAATTACCAGAAATCAACGAAGAATTTGTTAAAAAGTTCGGCGTAGAAAGCGGTGATATTGAAGCGCTTAAAGCTGAAGTTAAAAAGAACATGACACGTGAACTTGAGCAAACACTGAAAAACAGTGTTAAAGAGCAAGTGCTTGATGCTGTTGTTAAAGCCAATGAAATCGATGTGCCTAAATCACTTGTTGCAAGTGAAGTTGATGTTCTTCGTCAGCAAGCTATGCAACGCTTCGGTGGTCAAATGGACCCGAAAAATATGCCTGAGCTTCCAGCTGAATTGTTTGAAGAGCAAGCAGTACGTCGCGTGAAAGTTGGCCTATTATTAGGTGAAGTGATTCGTAGCAATGAGCTAAAAGTTGACGAAGCACGTGTAGACGCTATTATCGAAAATGCAGCTTCTGCTTACGAAGACCCTGCGGAAGTTGTGGCTTACTACAAAGGCAACAAAGAAGCGCTACAAAACATTCAAAATGTTGCATTAGAAGAGCAAGCTGTTGAGTTCATACTAGAAAAAGCGAAAGTGGTGGAAAAAGAAACAACTTTCGACGAAGTAATGAATAAAGCGGCAGCTAATGCATAATAGGTTTGACATCTAGTCGAATCTAACGATTATAATGGCTCGAGTGATATTCACCGAGCCATTTTTGTTTAAGGATAATCATCTATGTCGAGAAACTACGATAATACGTTTGATGCGCCAAGTAATGCACTTGTCCCGATGGTAATAGAGCAAACTGCCAAAGGTGAGCGCTCTTATGATATTTACTCTCGCTTATTAAAAGAGCGCGTTATTTTTTTAACAGGTCCTGTTGAAGATCACATGGCTAATTTAGTCGCCGCGCAGCTATTGTTTTTAGAGTCAGAAAACCCAGACAAAGATATTTTTCTTTATATTAACTCTCCTGGTGGCTCAATCAGTGCAGGCATGTCAATTTACGATACGATGCAGTTTATCAAGCCTGACGTCAGCACCGTTTGTATGGGCATGGCGGCCAGTATGGGCGCATTCTTGTTAGCAGGTGGTGCACCGGGTAAACGTCATGTGTTACCTAATGCTAAAGTAATGATTCATCAACCACTTGGTGGTTTCCAAGGTCAGGCTTCTGATATTGAAATTCATGCCCAAGAAATCATTCGTATTAAACGAAAAATGAATGAATTATTAGCTGAGCATACGGGGCAAGAATATGACGTTATTGCTCGTGATACCGACCGTGATAACTTTATGACAGCTGAGCAAGCAGTTGAATACGGCCTAGTCGATTCAATTCTCAAGCGCAGAGACTAAGCATTTACACGTAAATGCATTAAACTAAAGTTTAGAAACAAATACAGTAATAGCGTTCAAAGCAGGCTTTGAACAGAAATATGGCAAACGCCAAAGATGAGGTTAACGAATGACAGATAAGCGTAAAGGTGAGGGAGATAGCGGTAAGCTGCTGTACTGTTCTTTCTGTGGCAAAAGCCAGCACGAAGTAAGAAAGCTCATTGCCGGCCCTTCCGTTTATATCTGTGATGAGTGTGTAGAGCTTTGTAACGATATTATTCGTGAAGAAATCAAAGAAATCGCGCCAAAACAGGAGGGGGATAGTTTACCTACTCCTCATGAGATCCGCGCTCATTTAGATGATTATGTTATTGGCCAAGAGCATGCTAAAAAAGTATTAGCGGTTGCGGTTTATAACCATTACAAACGGCTACGCAATGCCGATAAAATTGCTGACGGTGTTGAATTAGGTAAAAGTAACATTCTTCTAATAGGCCCAACGGGTAGTGGTAAAACGCTGTTAGCTGAAACGTTAGCACGTTTGCTTGATGTGCCATTTACCATGGCTGACGCAACCACGTTAACGGAAGCGGGTTATGTCGGTGAAGATGTTGAAAACATTATTCAGAAACTGCTGCAAAAGTGTGACTACGACGTTGAGAAGGCGCAACGCGGTATCGTTTATATTGATGAAATCGATAAGATTTCCCGTAAGTCTGACAACCCATCCATCACGCGAGACGTGTCGGGTGAAGGTGTACAGCAAGCGTTACTGAAACTCATCGAAGGCACGGTTGCATCGGTTCCCCCGCAAGGTGGTCGTAAGCATCCACAGCAAGAGTTTTTGCAAGTTGATACCAGTAAAATACTGTTCATCTGTGGTGGTGCATTTGCTGGCTTAGATAAAGTTATCGAGCAACGCGTTCATACTGGTACCGGTATTGGTTTTGGTGCGAAGGTTAAATCGAAAGATAACAAGGCAAGTTTGTCGGAAATATTTACTAAGACCGAGCCAGAAGATTTAGTTAAATATGGCTTGATCCCTGAATTTATTGGCCGTTTACCTGTAGTTGCGACCTTAACTGAGTTGGACACCGATGCGCTTATTCAGATTTTAAAAGAGCCTAAAAACGCATTAACTAAGCAATACGCTGCGTTATTTGAACTTGAAGATGTTGAGCTTGAGTTTCGTGATGATGCACTGCGTGCAATTGCTGCTAAAGCGATGGAGCGTAAGACTGGTGCGCGTGGTTTAAGATCCATTGTTGAGCAAGTACTTCTAAATACTATGTATGATTTACCGTCGGTAGATGATGTGAGTAAAGTGGTGATTGATGAAACGGTAATCAAAGGAGAATCTGATCCTATTTTGATTTATCAGAGTAATGATAATAAGGCTGCATCAGCAGACTGATGGTTAAATAACCAATTATTAAGGGGCCTTTGGCCCCTTTTTTGTTTTTTTCCATTTTTGCATTATATGCCATTGAATATCTTGTGGTTGCCCCAATATACTCAGAAGAAGATGGCCCAGAATTCGAAAAAGAGAGGACATAATGAGTTTAGAGCGTAATACACGCATAGAGATCCCTGTCTTACCCCTTAGGGACGTAGTGGTTTACCCACATATGGTTATTCCCTTGTTTGTTGGCCGTGAAAAGTCCATCTCTTGCCTTGAAGCTGCAATGGATAAAGACAAGCAAGTATTGCTGGTTGCGCAGCGTGATGCCTCAAAAGATGATCCAGACACTTCGGACATGTTTGAAGTGGGGACGATTGCCAATATTTTACAATTATTAAAATTACCTGACGGCACCGTAAAAGTGCTTGTTGAAGGCAGTCGCCGCGCGAAGCTTGAATGTTTTCTTGATAAAGAAGACTTTTTTGTTGGTGAAATAACAGAGCTAAGCACAGACACGATTGAAGAGCGCGAAGAAGAAGTGCTGATCCGCAGTGCTATTAGCCAGTTTGAAGGTTACGTTAAGCTCAACAAAAAAATCCCACCTGAGGTCATGACCTCGGTAAGTGCAATTGATGATGCCGATCGCTTAGCTGATACCATGGCTGCACACATGCCATTAAAGCTTGATGATAAACAAGCGGTATTAGAAATATCTCAAGTGCCGGAGCGTCTCGAGTACTTGATGGCGATGATGGAATCTGAAATAGACTTATTACAAGTTGAGAAAAAGATCCGTAGTCGCGTTAAAAAGCAGATGGAAAAGAGTCAGCGCGAGTATTACCTCAATGAGCAAATGAAGGCGATCCAAAAAGAGTTGGGAGAGCTGGATGACGCGCCGGATGAGTTTGAAGCTCTCGCGAAAAAAATTGAAGCTGCAGGCATGACAGCTGAAGGTAAAGAAAAAACCTTAGCCGAGCTACAGAAGCTGAAGATGATGTCGCCTATGTCTGCTGAAGCGACCGTGGTTCGTGGCTATATTGAATGGATGATAGGTGTGCCTTGGACGAAGCGCTCTAAGGTGAAAAAAGATTTAGCTAAGGCGCAAGAGATATTAGATGCTGACCACTTTGGCCTTGAGAAGGTTAAAGAACGGATCCTTGAGTATCTTGCCGTACAGACTCGAATTAATAAGCTCAAAGGGCCTATTCTTTGTTTAGTCGGGCCCCCGGGGGTAGGTAAAACCTCGTTGGGTCAATCTATTGCTAAAGCGACAGGACGTAAATATGTGCGCATGGCGTTAGGTGGGGTACGTGATGAAGCAGAAATTCGCGGTCATCGCCGTACTTACATTGGCTCGATGCCAGGTAAACTGATTCAGAAGATGTCTAAAGTAGGGGTTAAGAATCCTTTATTCCTACTGGATGAAATCGACAAAATGGCATCCGATATGCGTGGCGACCCGGCATCAGCATTGTTAGAGGTATTGGACCCAGAGCAAAATAACAGCTTTAACGATCATTACCTTGAGGTTGATTACGATTTATCAGACGTGATGTTTGTGGCAACGTCTAACTCGATGAATATTCCAGGGCCGTTACTTGACCGGATGGAAGTGATTCGCTTATCGGGTTATACCGAAGACGAGAAACTGAACATTGCCAAGCAACATTTGCTCGATAAGCAAATCAAACGCAATGGCCTGAAACCACATGAAATAGTGGTTGAAGATTCTGCGATTGTTGGCATTATCCGTTACTACACGCGTGAAGCTGGTGTGCGTAGTTTAGAGCGAGAAATTTCTAAGTTATGCCGCAAAGCAGTAAAGAAAATTCTATTAAACAAAGAAATCAAAACCGTCACCATTAATATGGATAACCTAAAAGAATTTTTAGGTGTGCAGCGTTGTGATTTTGGTAAAGCGGAAGAGAATAACCAGATAGGCCAAGTTACCGGTTTAGCTTGGACTGAAGTAGGTGGTGATTTATTGACCATAGAGACGTCTGCGGTGCCAGGTAAAGGCAAATTGACTTATACCGGTTCTCTGGGCGACGTGATGCAAGAGTCGATTCAAGCGGCGATGACGGTAGTGCGCTCACGAGCGGAAAAATTACGCATTAATAGTGATTTTTATGAGAAGCGCGACATTCATGTTCACGTGCCTGAAGGGGCGACGCCAAAAGATGGTCCAAGTGCCGGTATTGCAATGTGTACCGCTTTAGTGTCTAGTTTAACGGGCAACCCTGTGCGTGCCAATGTGGCGATGACAGGTGAGATAACGTTACGCGGTGAAGTATTGCCTATTGGTGGTTTAAAAGAAAAATTATTGGCCGCATTGCGCGGTGGGATAAAGACGGTTTTAATCCCTCATGAAAATGTGCGTGACTTAGAAGAAATACCTGAAAACGTCACTCGTGAACTGGAAATTATTCCCGTACGCTGGATCGACGAAGTGCTCGCGGTTGCTCTGCAAGAGTCTCCGGAGAAGTTTCAAGTACTCACAGAGTGAAATTTAAATACCGAATCTAAATAAAAACTTGATGATCCGCAAACTTAAGGGGTCTCAAGGGCAAATTTGCTTGCCAGTCCCGTGGGCTGGCAGTAGATTTAACGGGATTGATATTTTGCTTTACAGAATTCGATAATGGGCCAAGTGTCAAATAACAGTATTATTTGGGTGAAGATGCGCTAGTTTTTTCAGTTTAACCATCTACCCAAACTAACTATAAGAACTATAGGGGACAAAACAGTGAATAAAGCTCAACTAATCGACAAAGTAGCTGATGGTGCAGATCTTTCTAAAGCAGCTGCTGGCCGTGCATTAGATGCGTTTGTTGACGCAGTAACAGAAAGCCTAAAAGAAGGTGACTCAGTGGCACTGGTTGGTTTCGGTACATTTTCAGTAAAAGAGCGCAGTGCGCGTACCGGTCGTAACCCTCAAACAGGCGCAGCGATTGAAATTGCTGCTGCTAATGTTCCTGGCTTTAAAGCTGGTAAAGCATTAAAAGATTCATGTAACAACTAATCAAGGTGTTTGCAGACCTGCAGACGGAAACTTGGTACACTTGGGCATCAGTGCTCAAGCAGCAGATATACGAGCGCATCTCACACTGATGCGCTTTTTTTATTTAGGCTCTGTCCAGGGAATTAAGAGAGAAGTACAGCATGTTGGATAAATTTCGCGAAGGCGCGCAAGGCCCCGCAGCAAAAATCATTTTAGGCGTGGTCATTTTATCATTTGCTTTGGCTGGTGTAGGTGGTTATCTCGGTTCAACTACCGCTGATCCAGCAGCCGTGGTGAACGGTGAAGACATTACACGACAAGAATTAGAATCCGCTTATCAACAAGAGCGTAATAAAGTTGAACAACAATATGGCGAGTCATTTGCTGCCATAGCGGCTGATCCTAGCTTTGCTCAGCAATTACGTAGTAATGTGTTAGAGCGCTTAGTAAGCGAGCGGTTAACCGACCAAGCTGTTACTGAATTGGGTTTACGTATCAGCGACGAGCAAATCAAAGAATCAATTCGTTCAATGCCTGAGTTTCAGCGTGATGGCCAATTCGATAACGACACTTACCTTGCGGTTCTTCGTCAATCAGGTTACCAACCCGATCAGTTTAGAGATATTTTACGTCAAGACATGACTCGTCGTCAGCTACTGCAATCTTACCTTAGTAGTGAAATTAGCTTACCAGGAGAAGCATTACAGCTATACCGTTTACAAGCTCAGCAACGTGAACTTCGCCAATTGGAAGTAAATGTAAGCCAGTTTAACGATAAAGTTAGCGTGACAGATGAAGAAGTCGATGCTTATTATCAAGCTAATCAGAGTAGCTTCCAGCATCCAGAGCAAGTTAACCTAGACTATGTGTTACTTGATGCGGCCAATTTGGCTGGCGATGTTGATCTTTCTGAAGAGGCTGTTAAAGCCTACTACCAGGATCATCAGTCATCCTACAAGGCTCCTGAGAAGCGTCGTGTTGCGCATATTTTAGTAGATATTAATAAAGATAATGCTGAGCAAGAAGCGCAAGATTTATTAGCTAAAGTACAGCAAGGTGAAGACTTCGCAGCGCTCGCTAAGACTTTTTCAAGTGATACTTTTTCTGGTGAAAATGGTGGTGAATTAGACTGGTTTGAAAAAGGTGTCATGGATCCTGAATTTGAAGCGGCTGCTTTCGCATTAGAGCAAGTGGGCGACACGTCAGGAGTGGTTAAGAGTGAGTTTGGTTACCATATAATTAAACTACTCGAAGTCCAAGAAGATGCTGCGGCTCCGTATGAAGAAGTAAAAGACAAGATTGCCAACACGCTAAAGCGTGATAAAGCAATGGAAGTATTTTACGAGAAACTTCAAAAGCTAAGTGAAATGGCATTTGAAGTACCAGATACTTTAAATGAAGCAGCGGATGCATCGGGCCTAACAGTGCAACAAACGGGCTTGTTTAGTCGCAATAACGCAACTGGCGATTTCAGCAATGCTCAAGTATTAGTGCAGGCGTTTAATGTCGATCTACGTCAAGACCAAATGAACTCTGAGGTGATTGAATTAAGCCCAGAAAAAGTGATGGTTATTCGCGTTAATGACTACCGGCCACAAAGTGCTAAAGCATTGGCAGAAGTTAAAGATGATATTGTTGTACGCCTCACACGCGAAAAAGCAACGGCGGCGGCTAATGAATATATTGATGGTTTGATTACCGCGCTTGAGAGTGGTGCAGATATTAGTGAGCAGCTATCCACTTACGATTTTAGCTTTAGTGAGCCTGTAACAGTAAGCCGAATGGACCCTGGTGCTAGTCCCGAAATTGCGCGTGAAGTATTTACTATGGCTAAACCTACAGGCTCCTCTGTTGAGCGAACTAAAGTAGACTTACTGAACGGTAATATTGCCTTAGTCGAACTATTGAGTGTGACAGAAGTTGCGACGGATGTGTTGCCTTCAGCAGCTGAAACGCAGCAGTTAAGTCAATTTGTTCAGAACACCCAAGCAGATACCTCTTATCAAGCGCTTATCAAGCTGTTACAAGCTCGTGCTGATATTGTTTATCCAGTTGTTGAATAATTCGATAAGATTGAAATAACTGACTCTGTGGTTAAAATTAAGGGTAGCTTAGCTACCCTTTTTATTTGAGGTATATTGTGATTAAAACCCTATTGATAGTCATCTTGTCGTTAGCGATTATTCTATTGGGCTCTGCCGGATTTGTTGCTTATTATGATTTTTCAGGACAACCCAAGGAAGTGGATACTCCAATTTATGGTAAATGGAAAAGTGAAGACAAGCCTTATGGTGAGTATGAATACTTTGAATTTACCCCTGAAGGTTACACCTTTGAAAGTCGCTTCTATCCTGCGACTTATAGTCAAGACGGTAAAATAGTGACTATCTCAAAACGTGGTGAAACACTTACTTTTAAGGTCATCAATTCCAGTATGATTGAGCGAGAGGTACCTAGGTTGAAACAAATTAGATACCTTAGGGTAGAGTAGTTTTCAGCTTAAAATCGGTTATTTTCTAAATTGCACTTGTTGGTTCATTAATAAGCGTTGGGTAATGGTATGTTGCGGGTTATCTAATACGTC
Organism: Motilimonas sp. 1_MG-2023; assembly: GCF_030547455.1. NCBI lineage: Bacteria > Pseudomonadati > Pseudomonadota > Gammaproteobacteria > Alteromonadales > Motilimonas > Motilimonas sp. 1_MG-2023. Next base: position 18,866 of record NZ_JAUOPX010000018.1, read on the forward strand.
GGCTGTTGGACCAAATTCAACGATATGACCTTCGTGCATCACAATTATTTCGTCGCTAATGTGCCGCACTATGCCTAAATTATGGGCCACCATAATAAAACTAATATTTTGTTCACGTTGTACATCTAAAATCAAATTGATGATTTGCGATCTTACTGAAACGTCTAGCGTTGCCAGTACTTCATCAGCAACGATAATTTTTGGTTTAAGAATTAATGCTCTCGCTAGTGCAACCCGCTGTTTTTGACCACTTGATAGCATTCTTGGATAGAACTGTGCGTGCTCGGTTAACAGCCCAACCTGACGCAGGGCGTCACTGACTCGAATATCCATTTCTTGTTCAGATAATTCAGTATTCAATAACAATGGTGATTTTAATATTCTGCCAATTTGTGAGCGCGGATTGAGAGAAGTGGTTGGATCTTGGAAAATCATTCTGATCTGACAGCAGCGTTGTTTATGATCTTTATCTGCCATGTTAACGCCATCAATGCAAATACTGCCAGAGCTGGGGGTTATAACCCCTGTCAGCGCTTTTGCTAGGCTGCTTTTACCAGAGCCACTTTCACCGACAATTGCGAGAGTTTTGCCTTGTTCAAGCTCAAAACTAACAGGCGCAAAAGCGGTGATGGCCTTTTTCGAGAATAGGCCATGGTGCTGTACGTAGCTTTTACTCAATTTATTAACACTAAGAACGGGGATCATGAGCTAGTTTCATCCTCGATAGAAAGTGGAAAGTGGCAGTTAAACATATGTCCTTTCACTCGTGTGGAGTGGGGTTTTTGCACACAGGTCTTTTGCGCATTAGGGCAGCGAGGCCCCAGTCGGCAGCCGATAGGTAAATGCTGCAAGGGGGGGATACTACCTGGCAGTGCGTATAAATGACTCTTATGGGCTAAGTTGCTCTCAAAATCGGGCACCGCTTTAAGTAGTGCATTGGTGTAAGGGTGCCTAGGGTGATTGATCACCTGATCACGAGTACCCGATTCAACGGTTTGGCCACAGTACATTACAGTTAAGGTGTCTGATAGATTGGAAACACTTTCTATATCGTGACTGATAAACAAAATACTGGTGTTGTTAACTTTATTGAGTTTATGTAGCAACTTTAGAATTTGTATCTGGGTTGTTGACTCCATCGCCGTCGTGGGCTCATCAGCAATCAATAGACGCGGTTTTTTTGCAATAGCCATCGCAATCATGATTTTTTGACATACGCCTTCAGATAACTCATGAGGGTAACTGCGCAACACGCTGATAGGATCTTTGATGCCCACTTTATGCAGTAAGGTGACGGCTCTTTTTTTACGCCACTGAAAACGTTGCCAAAATCCCCCTTCAAAGGTATTTGAAGGAATGGCTTCTTCAATTTGCTCTGCGATCTCTTGGGTTGGATCTAAGTGGCTGCTAGGCTCTTGAAAAATCATTGCAATATCGTTCGCCATTAAGCGTCGGCGTTCACTTGGGGTCAGCGTCAGTAAGTCAATATCCCCTAAGCGCATGCGATCGGCGCGGACCACCCAACCATCTTTTTTGATGCCTAAAATGGCTTTCGCCACTAGGCTTTTTCCTGAGCCAGACTCGCCTACTAACCCTTGAATTTCGCCTTCGGTTAAAGTGAGGTTGACTCGTTCTACGGCTTTAACTCGCCCTTGAGACGTATTGAGCTCAATGGTTAAATTTCTAATATCTAAAATGGCCATTAGTCCATTCCCTTTAGGATTGCTTGGCGTAAGCCTTCACCTACGATATTGATAATCAGTATAGTAATTAAAATAGCTAATCCCGGTAAGGTTACAGTCCATGGCGCAAGGAAGACTAACTCCATGGTATCTGAAAGCATGGTGCCCCATTCTGGTAAAGGCCGTTGTGCACCTAAGCCTAAAAAGCCTAACGCGGTGATATCTAAAATAGCTGAGGTTAGGGCGCGAGTGGTTTGACTAACAAAGGTTTCGACGATGTTAGGCAAAATACCATAACGTAAAATTCGCAATGGTGTTGCACCGTCTAATCGTAAAGCAATGATATATTCCTTATTTAACTCATCGTGTACCGCACGATAAACTGCACGAGTAAACAAGGGTAACAAAGCTAAAAAAACCGCTAATAAGGTATTAAAATACCCAGGACCTAATACCGAAATAATTATGATCGCTAACAACAGTGAGGGGATAGATAATAAGGTATCAAGAAAATGGTGCAAGACACTGGCTTGCATGCCACTACTCATGCCGCCAATAATACCAATGACCGAGCCGATCACGAGAGCGAGAAACACGGTTAAGAATGCGCCGCCAAAGGTTAACTGGGCACCGTAAATAATCTGTGATAGTAAATCTCGGCCTAAGTCATCGGTGCCTAAAAAAAAGTGTACCTCACCATGTTCAACCCAAGAAGGCGCTTTAAGTAGTGCACTGACATCCTTGTGATCCATAGGATAAGGAGCAATCCAAGGGCCGATAACAGTTAAAATTAATATGAAGATCAGCGCCCATAGAGCCACCATACCTATGGTATTTTGCTGATATAAAAACCAACTGTGGGCGAGGGGAGAGCGAATATGATCCTCGCGAAACACATTATGATTTGCCATAAAGCTCATTCCTTTTTAGCGGATCAATCAGTAGGTGCAGCAAATCCGTCGCCATATTGGCCAGCAAAACAAATGCCGCAATGAACAGCATTCCTCCTTGGATCGCGCTATGATCTTCTAAATAGATACTATTGACCATCCAAGGCCCAATGCCTGGCCAAGAAAAAACGGTTTCAGTGATCATCGCCGTTGTTAATACGCGACCAAATTGCAAACCTAAGCTGGGGATCACCGGTGGCAGGGCGTTACGCAAGCCATGGCGTTTTATGATTTGAAAGGTGTTTAGCCCTTTCGCTTGAGCGGCTTTTATATAGTTTTTATCCATCTCTTCGCCGATGGACGCTCGAACTTGACGGATCACTTCAGTGGTGGGAATGGTTGCTAGGACTAGGGTTGGCAAAGCAAGATGTAACAGACTATCGAAAAAAGCTTCGTATTTATAAGGCTTAGTTGAGAGTAACGTGTCGATTAAGTTAAATCCAGTGATAACAGGAATATCGTAAAGCAAGCCAATCCGCCCTGACACGGGAAACCAACCTAAATGTAATGAAAAGAACATCATTAACAGCATGGCAAACCAAAAAGCGGGAACAGACACCCCCATCAGGGTGATCGTCATTATGCCATAGTCGACTGCGCCGCCACGGCTGAGCCCCGCAAATATGCCACAAGGGATGCCAATTAAAATAGACACAACAAACGCCATTAAACAGAGCTCTAAAGTAGCAGGGAAGATGGCCAGAATGTCCGTCAGCACGGGATTACCGGACGCTAATGAAGTGCCAAAATTACCTGAGAGCATGGCTAAAATATAACGTTGGTAGTCACTTAGGATGTTACCCGTGTTGACAAAGTCGGTAATAACTTGTCGCTGTAATAAAAAAGCAACCACGCTAAGTAGAAACAAGGTAATGACAAAAACATTTAAACGGCGAATAATATAAATAAACATTACTTAATTCCGGTATGCGCCTGCAAAATTAACTCCTCCAAAAGGAGATGAGTTCAAGCTATGCACATCGCGACGATATGCTTGTAGCTGCAACGAATGAGCAATGGGCAATAAAGGCAACTCGTCACGCAAATGTGATTGAATCTCTCGATAAATACGAATTCTAGGCACCATGCGGTTGAGTTTGACAGCGCGGTTAATCAATCCGTCAAGCTCTGTTGAACACCAACGGCTGGTGTTGGTATGGTTTTCGATGGCATTGCAGCTAAATTGTGGACGAAAGAAGTTATCAGGATCACTGGTCACGGCACTCCAGCCACTCACTAAGGTATCGTATTTACCCATAATAATACTGTGTTGTAAAAGATGAGGCTCTTGCACAACAATTTCTGCATTTACGCCTATCTTACGTAAATCACGTTGGATAAATTCTGCTGTCTTAAACGAATTAGGGTTATAGGGCTCTGAGCCTGATGGCGTATAAATTGTTAAAGACAACGGTAATTTAACCCCACTTTCTTGTAATAATTGCCTTGCTTGCTTAGGCGAGTAAGCATAATCACTTAAATAGGGGTTGTACGCCCATGATGTGGGTGGTAGTAGTCCGTGTGCTGCAACGCCAGTATTAAAGTAGACAGCCTTAAGAATAGTATCTCGGTCAATTGCTGTAGCCAGTGCTTTTCTCACTTTTGGGTTGTCAAAAGGGGGTCTGTCGCTATTAAATGACCAAAACGACACTTTATAGCCAGTCTGAACATTCATCAACAAATCGGGATGGTTACTAATCACATTGGCTTGGCTGGCCGCTGGATAAGCCATGACATCACACTCACCGGTGATTAATTTTGCTAATCGTTTGGTCGGGCTAGGCGTAATATCAAACACCAGCTGTTGCATGGGTGCACCGCCTTCCCAGTAACCCCAATGACGCTCAAACCGAATGAGGTTATCCGGTAGAAATTGTTTAAATTTATACGGACCTGTGCCGACTGGTAGATGGTCAATTTGATTAAATTTGCCGGAATGTTGCAACTGCTGAGCGTATTCCGCCGACAAAACCACCGCAAACTCTGTTGCTAAATTAGCGAGTAAAGACGTATCGGGTCGATATAACTCAAATTCAACCTTATAAGGGCCTATCTTTTTAATACTTTTGATTAAACGAGAAAATTGCGTGTTATTAAAAAAAGGATATAAGCCACCTGACACACTGTGAAAAAGGTGAGTTGGAAATAGCACGCGCTGAAAACTAAAGACAACATCATCTGCATTCATGGTTCGCGTTGGCGTGAAATAAGGCGTGGAATGAAACTGAATATCTTGGCGTAACTCAAACTGATAGCTTAGCCCATCGCGGCTAACATGCCATTCACTTGCTAATCCTGCGGCAATAGTTTGGGTGCTCGGGTCTAACCTCACTAAGGTATTATAGAGTTGGCTAGAAATATCTAAACTGTCACCTGTTTGTGCCAGCTGAGGGTTAAAACTCGTAGGGCTACCATTTGAGCAGTAAACCAAACCAGTGCTTTGTACTTGGGTTTCCTGCTTACAGCTGGTTATTATTGGCAGCGTTAACAGTAAGGCAATCAATCGAATCATAGACTTCATGTCAAAGAAAAGGTTTAACAATGGCTAATGTACCATGGCTGGTGTTGGCAACCAAACGGATACAAGCGAATAGTAAATTTTGTAGAGCATATAAGGTAGTTTGAATATAATTAAGGCTTAGCTTCATATTAACCCCTTATAACTTGCTAAAAATAGTTCTGCGGGCTTATCACCCCTGACGTATTCACTATTAGCAAGCTTAGTTACTGAGTCATCGAGTATTTTTTTAGTAAGCCTCTTAGCTGATGGTAGCTGATACCAAGCACAATTGCTGCTTGACGTTGGTTGTATTGTGCGTGTTTCATTGCCTGTGAAATTAGATCTACCTCAAATTTTTCGCTTAATGCTTTAAAATCAATAGGAAAAACTAAGTTTTCTGTAGCTGAGTTATGTTCTTGGTGCGCTTTTGGTTGCCAAGGGGAAGCAAAAGGATCAAAAATAAGCTGTTTGACTGGCTTATCTAAGGCTGTTTGTCGGTAAATGCTGCGTTCAACCACGTTTTTAAGCTCGCGCACATTACCTGGCCAAGCATAAGCTTGCATTGAACGAATAGCTTGTGGTGTGAACCCAGCAAAAAAATCACGTTTCAATTCTTGGCAAATTTTCACCGCGAAATGTTCAGCTAACAAAATAATATCTTCTTGACGATGACGTAGTGGTGGCAGTGTGATGACGTCAAAGGCTAACCTATCGAGCAAATCAAAGCGAAACTTACCTTGGCGGGCCAAAGTAGGAAGATCTTCGTTAGTGGCACATACTAAACGTACATCCGCATTGAGTGGCTGAGTGCCACCCACACGTTCGTAAGCACCGTATTCAATGACTCGTAGTAACTTTTCTTGCACTAACATTGGCGCCGTGGCTAGCTCATCTAGAAATAAAGTGCCACTGTCGGCGCGTTCAAAGCGGCCTTGATGGCGTTTTGCGGCCCCCGTAAAGGCCCCTGTCTCATGGCCAAAAAGCTCTGAATCCAATAAGTTTTCATTTAAAGCCGCGCAATTTAGGGAAAGGTAAGGTTTGTCCCAGCGTTTCGATAGGTAGTGAATACGGGCTGCTATCAGTTCTTTACCTGTGCCGCGCTCGCCAACAATTAATACGGGTTTATTTAGCGGCGCCACATAAGACACTTGTTCTAAGATACTGACAAACGCTTCTGATTCACCGATAAGATTATCTGACTTCATAATTAGTGGTCAATATTGCTAATAGTTGGTTAAATTTATCATGTTGTTATTATTGCTTACTAGCCTTAATGTGTTTATTTCTTAATAATCAGGTAATTAGATTTTTTGTTTAAGTTGGCACACCAATTGCTAATTAAAGAGCATGTAACAGTTAGACTAGTCGCATGTTGCGATGTTACATACTCAATAATTTATTTGGAGGATTTATGGGTGTATTTTCAAGAATAGCTGACATTATCAATGCAAACGTTACGTCAATCTTAGATAAGGCGGAAGATCCAGCGAAAATGATCCGTTTGATCATTCAAGAAATGGAAGATACCTTAGTTGAAGTACGCTCTACTTCTGCACGCGTACTGGCTGAAAAGAAAGACCTAACCCGTAAAATAGCACGCCTTGAGGCGACGCAACAAGATTGGCAAGATAAGGCTGAGCTTGCTTTGCGTAAAGACCGTGAAGATTTAGCCAAAGCGGCCTTACTAGAAAAACAAAAGCTTAACGAATTGAAAGAGGCGCTAGACCAAGAGTTAATCGCAAATGATGAAGCGCTAACGCGTCTATCTTCTGAAATTACGCAGCTTGAGCAAAAGTTACAAGAAACGCGTGCGAAGCAAAAAAGCATTGAGCTACGTCATCGTGCTGCCAATGGTCGCCTAGATGTCAAAAAGCAACTAGATGGCCAAAAAGTCGCACGTACGATGGAGCGTTTTGACCAATTTGAACGCCGTATCGATGAGTTAAATAGTAAGGCTGATGCTTATGACATTGGCGGTAAGCCTGAACTAAAAGATGAGTTTGCTGAGCTACAAGCTGATGATGAAATCAGTAAACAGCTTGCTGAACTTAAAAAGAAAATTAATAACGCTTAATGATTCGTAAAGGGGAATAATATGTCTGGTTTTATGGTGGTTCCTATCATTGTCTTTTTAGTCATAGTGGCACCTTTATGGCTCATATTGCACTATCGTAGTCGCAAGCAACTCGGTGAAGGCCTATCGGTTCAAGAAACGGCACAACTGAATCAATTAATTGAACGTGCTGAAAAGCTACAACAACGGGTGCATACATTAGAGTCCATATTAGATGTTGAGGCACCGAGCTGGAGAAACCAATAATGAACCAGTCATCAAAACACCTTTATCGTGATCCCAAAGCAGGGAAGGTTGCCGGCGTTTGTATTGGTCTGGCTGACTACTTTAATATGGAAGTGTGGCTCGTACGTATTATTGTTATCAGTATTTTTTTGTTTAACTTTCCACTTGCTGCACTGGGTTATGGTGCGGCTTGGTTGATGCTAGACAAGAAACCAGATGGCTCAATGGCACAACCAGAGCACAACGAGTCGAGTTACCAAAAATCACATATTCATGTTAAGTCTAAGGTTTGGCAAAGTGGTGAGTTACCCAAACAGGCCCTTGCTGAAATGAGTCAAGTGTTTGATAAATTGGAAAGTAAAATAGGTCAAATGGAAAAAGTGGTGACCTCAGATTCGTTTAAGGTCGATCGCGAAATTAACCGTCTTTAATCTTCCTGCTGTTTCAGCCTAGGCGTCTAGTCTAGGCTGATTTTTTCATTTTGTAAGAGAGCATTTCATGTCCATGGTATCCAAAGCTTCCCTGATGAGTTTAAAACGTGGCGCGAAAGATTTAGTTAATCGCAGCCTCGATCGCCATGTTAAATTAGCAGTCACTGGTTTAAGTCGAGCCGGTAAGACAGCTTTTATCACGGCCTTGGTCGATCATCTATTGCAAGGGCCTGTCCATCATCAGTTACCCCTTTGGCAAGTGGCACGAGAAGGACGTTTTTTAGGTGCTCAAAAAGTCCCACAAGCGCACTTTCATATTCCTAGTTTTAAGTATGAGCAAGGCATAAAAGCATTGCGTAGTGATGTGCCGCATTGGCCAGCGCCTACTGAAGGAGTCAGTGAAATTCGCCTTAAAATAAAGTATCGCCCTGAGTCATTGTTGTGGCGAAATATTAATCAAACAGCCGATTTAACGCTGGATATAGTCGATTATCCAGGGGAGTGGCTACTTGATTTACCGCTGCTACAAATGACATTTGAGCAGTGGAGCGAGCATATGATGCAAACGCTTGAAGAGCCAGCAAGAGCTGAACTGGCGAAAGATTGGCTGAACATTGGCGGTCAGCTTGACCCCCTTGCTGAAGCTGATGAGCAGCAAATTGCACGTATCAGTCAGGCTTATACGGACTTTTTATTACGCAGTAAGTCAGAGCTAGGCTTACATCATATTCAGCCAGGGCGTTTTGTGCTTCCTGGCGAGCTGCAAGGGGCCCCTTTGTTGTCTTTCTTTCCTTTCGTTTGGCGTCAGGGGCTGGAAGTTAACCCAGAGCAAGGACCGAAAAATTGTGCTTATAAAATGCTGAAATCCCGTTATGAGCATTACCAAGAGCACGTGGTGAAACAATTTTATGATCAGCACTTTGTGCATTTTGATCGGCAAATTGTGTTATTGGATTGCTTGACGCCTCTTAATGCGGGGCGACAAAGCTTTCAAGATATGCAAACAGCAATTGAGCAAATTTTACAGAGCTTTAACTATGGCCAAACCGGATTATTAAGACGGCTATTTTCGCCCAAAATTGACAAGTTGGTTTTTGCTGCAAGTAAAGCCGATCATGTGACGCCAGATCAGCATGAAAATTTATTAAGCTTATTGTCTCAGTTGGTGGTGAATGGCCAGCGCGAAGTGGCTTTTTCTGGTATCGAAAGTCACAGTATTGCTATTGCGTCGGTTAAAGCCACTCAAGCGGGCAGTGTTGATTATCAAGGTGCCCCACATCCTGCTTTGACTGGCAATGTATTAGGGCAGGATGAGTTAATTACTCTGTATCCTGGTGAAGTGCCGGCCGATCTCCCGCAACAATCTTTTTGGCAAGGCCAAGGTTTTGATTTTGTAAACTTTGCTCCGCAAAAAATCGAGCCAAATAAACCCATGCCGCATATTCGGATGGACTTAGCAATAGAGCATTTATTAGGAGATAAATTCCTATGACAAACAAGAGTAAAGTGAATGGCAAAATTATTTTCTCATCACCCGAAGCAGATCCCGTTGCCGCTGATATTTTGCCCCAACAAGTATTTGATAAAGAACAATTTGTACCCGAAGCGCCTGCGGTTGAAGGGGATACTCTATTAGATGCTGCCTTACAACCAAAAAAAGCCAATTGGTGGCTACGTTTTGGTTTGTTTGGTGCGATGGCTGCGGCGACATGGGAAAGTGTTTCTTGGCTAACATCCACTTTAGCGCATTCGCCCTTAACGGGCATGGTTTACAGCGCTATTGTGGTTTGTTTATTCGTTGCGCTATTGAAACTTGTCGTCAGTGAGCTCAGCAAATTAAATCGCCTAAGGCAAACGCAAAAACTACAAGGCCAAGCCAATACACTTGATTTACAAGCCAGTGACGGTGCTTATGTATACTGCCAGCAGTTGGCTAAACTGAGCAAACAACTCGATTCGCCTGGCTATATCGCTTGGCAAAATCAACTCAGTGACAGCCATAATAATCAGGAAGTATTGGATTTATATCGCCATCATGTGTTATCGGTACAAGATGCTCAAGCCAAGCAAGCGGTCACCAAGTGGTCGGGTGAAGCGGCATTATTGGTGGCAATAAGTCCTTTAGCGTTGGTGGATATGCTGATCATTTTATGGCGCAATAGCAAAATGATTGAAGCGGTTGCGCACATATATGGGATTGAGCTCGGTTATTTAAGCCGCCTTAAATTATTTAAAATGGTACTGACTAATATGGTATTTGCAGCGGGAGTGGAAGTGGCTACTGACCTTGGCTCTGATATCTTAGGTGCTGAAGTAGCAGGTTTAGTTTCAGCCAGGGCTGCTCAAGGCGTTGGCGCTGGACTGATTACCGCGCGATTAGGCTTTAAAGCCATTCAATTGTGCCGTCCTGTACCATGGTTAAAAGAAGAGCGACCAAAGGCGAAAGATGTCAGAATGAGCCTAATTCAAAAACTTAAATCGTCACTTAAATCGGTAGTTTAAGAGGTAATTATGACCCCTTTACATCAGCAAATCTGCCAAGCTTGTATGCCTGATTCTTCCCCTGTTATGGATGATCAGCGAGCCTCTTTAATGTCACAGCTGCCTGGCTGGCAATGTCTGTTACAGGATAATATTTGGCAATTAAAAAAAAGTTATCGATTCAGTAACTACAGCCAAGCAATGGCTTTTGCAAATCAGGTTGCGGAGCTGGCAGAGCAAATGCGGCACCATCCCGCGTTATTAATTGAGTGGGGGCGGGTGGATGTATATTGGTGGACCCATTGTATTGCAAACCTACACTACAACGATTTTATTATGGCGGCGAAAACCGACCAGCTAAATGTGAATAGCGGTTAGCCCAGTAAGCCCCAAGTATCTATACCCAAGTTACCTCTACAGTGAGAATTAGTTGGTTGTTAGGCACGACGCTGATTTGAGGCATAGTTATTCTAAGCGGAGAATCATTACTCCAATCAATTTGGCGATGCTTGATTTCAGTAAGGGTTGACAGGCGTTTAGGCAAGGCATTCATTGCAGGTAATGCTTGTGGAACAAGATTACATTCTATGCAGTGCATAACATGCTAAAGTTTGGCGCTAAAGTGGATTGAGCTTGATTAAGTTGAAATTATCTTAGTGTATTAATTAGCATCGCAAGTCACATTTTCCGTCTAGTATTAAACAATGTATTGATGGTGCTAGAGGCTTTGGTATGAAACTAGCTAGCTTGAATGATGGATCTCGCTATGGCCGTTTAGTCGTGGTGAGTCAAGATTTACGGCGGGCTAAATTTGTCGGCATTCTAGCACCAAATCTACCAGCAGCCATGGACGACTGGGATACTGTCGCACCTTTATTACACATGATATATCATGAACTCAATCAGGGGCCTATTTCAGGTTCATTCGAGTTAATGCTTTCCCAATGCATTGCCCCAATGACTCAGCCGTTTGAACACTTTCACGCTTTTAATTATCGGCCCTACCTTAAACTGTTAGAGCACTTAAGCGAAACAACATTGACCGACCTGCCGCCGATTATCTCGATGCCGAGCCAAATTTTAATCGGGGCCCATGAAGACCTAAACATTGCAACCACCGCCGCTTTAGATTTTTCAGCGCAAATTAGTGTTATCACTGGACCCATTGCTAGCGGTGAATCTGCAGCAGGGTGCCTTGATTTTATCCGCCTGATTAGTTTACAAAATCAATATTACAACCCTGTACTATTAGCTAAGGAATTAACGCTAGGGTGGGGGATCCGCCAAGGTATGATGAGAACCGTATCTGCGCCTATTTTAGTGACGCCTGATGAATTAGGCGAGTTTTGGCATGAGGGCATAATGAGTTTGCCTATCATAACCAAGTTTAATGGCAAGCCTTTTGCCGCATTAAACCCAAAGCAAGACACTATCAACCATTTTGGTGAGTTGTTAGCTAAGGTCGTTGAGTTTTCGCCTTTGTCTGCGGGGGCGATGATGAGTGCAGGCCCCATTATGAATCAATCACAATTAACAGGACCCGCAAATTTATGGTCACGCGCGATGACCAGCAAGGGAGAGGATAAAACAACCGAATACCTAAAAGGAGATGATAAAATAGAAATGTATGTGCAGGACAGCGTGGGTCGAAATCTATTTGGTGGTATAAAACAATATATTCGTTTTTCTGATTAATTGCTGCCCTAGATGGATTATCTTCTCAACTGTCGGTCTCAGGTTAAAATCAGTTTATAATGGCTAAACAAACGGTTATGATTTGTTTTTTGACTCTAGGGCGGTGCCATTGGCTAAACGAATTCGCCAGTTTTTTATTATCATGTTGGCCCTCACTGTTACGACAATAGTGGTCTTGGCCAGCCTAGATCTTTATGTCTCTTTCGTTGCAAATAATAGAGTTTACACCGATGTTGCTGAAATACCCCACCGACCCGTCGCTTTGGTATTGGGAACCAGTAAGTACATAGGTAAGCGAATCAATCACTTTTATCCTCCTCGCCTTGATGCCGCCCAGTCACTCTTTAAGCATAATAAAGTTCAAGCTGTGATCGTTAGCGGCGATAACGCGACACGATATTATAATGAGCCACAGACGATGGCTAATGATTTAGTGAGAGCCGGCGTACCAAGGCGCTACGTAGTGAAAGATTATGCTGGGTTTCGTACCTTAGATTCAGTGGTAAGAGCCAAGCTTATCTTTGGCCAAGAGGCCTTAACCATCGTTAGTCAGCGATTTCATTGTGAGCGCGCAATCTATATTGCCCGCGCTATCGACATCGATGCCTTATGTTTAAGTGCCGATGATGCCCAAGGACTAGGAGCAATAAAGATCCGTTTGCGAGAAGTATTAGCGAGAGCAAAGGCGGTGCTGGATATTAATATTTTAAACAAGCAGCCAAAATTTTTAGGAGAACTTGAGACGGTGATTTTAAGAGCGTCACCGCCGCGTAGTCAGTATGAAAACCCTTAGTGACACCTTATTAGTTAACCCGAATTGTGGCTCAATTAAATTGATTAACCCGGTTGATAAGGCATCCCTAACGAATGCGCACTAAAAAGGCTGCTGTGTAAACGCACGGCATGTCCATCTGTCATCCCTGATATGTAATCTGCTATTACGCGATAGCCTGAATGGCCAAGGGCGCGCGCTAATTGCCAACGCGCTTTGGTGTCATTAGGCAGTAAACGCTCCGGGTCACCAGCAAACGCTTCAAATAACTCCATGACAATCTGTTGCCCCTTGTATTCCATGATCTGTAACTCCGTTTTTTGGATTACAAAGTGCAACACAAATTGTTTTAAAATTTCTAGCACTTGCTCCATATCGGGGTTAAGCCAAGCATTGTAAGCAAGTAAGGGCTCATTGAAATGTGGCGCGATAGGCTTTATTTCAACCGAAGTGATCAAGGCGTTAACTAATGCGCCAATGGCATCTTTACGTAGATAATGATGAGATGAAAATAACTGTTCAGTTAACAGATTGATATCTTTTGCTAACCAAAAACCTTCTATATCTGCTAGTTTACAGGCGACTTGTTCTTGCCATAAACGTTTGTTCACGATACCCATTGCAATGGCGTCTTCTAGGTCATGGATGCCATAAGCAAAATCATCGGCCAGTTCCATAATGGAGCAATCAATCGACTTATATCGGGTTTTCAAGTGTCGCTCGCCCGGTTTTTGCTCTCTAGTAGTGGCAAACAGTACACGGTCAGCGTCGCTCAAAGGTGCTAGAACCCAGTCGAGAATTTGCTTATCATCATCATAGATTCCTTTAGCCGGAGACCATTCACTGGCTTTTAGTTGACGAAAGTTAGTGGGTTGTTCAGGTTGTGTTTTTCCGCGGATTTGGCTAATCAAGGCTGGGTATTTTAATAGTCCTAGTAAACTTCGGCGCGCCAAGTTCATGCCATTTTCAGGTGTATAAGGCTCCAGTTTAGTGACAATCCGTAACGTTTGCCCGTTACCTTCAAAACCACCATGCTCACGCATCATATAATTGAGCGCAACTTCACCGCCATGCCCATAGGGTGGGTGGCCTATATCGTGACTCAAGCAAATCGCTTCAATTAAGCTGGTAGAGGGTAACAGTGAGGAAAACGCTGGTTGCTTTTGCTTTAGTTGGGCAACAATGCCGGTGCCAATTTGCGATACTTCTAAGGAGTGAGTCAGGCGCGTGCGATAAAAATCATTGGTTCCGGTGCCTAGTACTTGGGTTTTGGACTGCAGCCGCCTAAAAGCTGCGCTATGTAGAATACGCGCGCGGTCTCGTTGATAGGGACTGCGATGATCCAAACGTCTTTTTTTATTCTCCTCATTGCCTAGGCGCTCATCCCATTGTGGTGAAATCTCAAAATTTGTCATATTGGTTTTCCCAATTTAAATGAGTCATGAATAACAGCTAGAGTTGAGTATCTTCGCTAATTTCATCTAATGTCAGCTCAAAGCTAGGCAAAAAACGCTCAACAAAGTAGGCCATTTCAGGTGTCTGACGTTGTGCAATAATGGCTTCTAAGCGGCGTTTCGCCAGTTCAAATTCATGGTTGCCTGCTGATAGCTCTTCAAGGCACTTTATGTATGCACATAAGGTATCCGCGTCTTTAACTAAGGTTTTATATTCGGCATCAATAGCGTGACTATCGAGTAAGGGCTCAAAAGCAGGTTTTAGTTCTTCTGGTAACATATTGAGTAGCTTTTGCTCGGCAAATGACTCAATTTTCTTATATTCTTTGGCTATGTCGGGATTAAAATATTTAACTGGGGTGGGTAAATCGCCGGTGATCACTTCTGTTGCATCGTGGTACAGGGCGAGAACGGCAGCCTGTGCCGGATCTAATTGGCCGCCAAAAAGGGTGTTTTTGATTAAAGCAAGTAAATGTACCACCATCGCTACTTGCTGACTGTGCTCTGCTACATTTTCTGATTCGATATTGCGCATCAGTGGCCAGCGGTGAATTAACTTCATACGCGCCATATGAGCAAAAAAATGACTCATTACCTCTCCTTAAAGGGCAGAAATGCGCATCACATTTCTGCTACAACATATTATCTAGCAATGATATTTAGGCTATTGTTTGTAGCTATCCAAAAAGCGAGCCATACGTGAAATAGAGGTCTCTAAGTCAACAACATTAGGCAGGAAAACTAATCGAAAATGATCCGGTTTATGCCAGTTAAATCCCGTTCCTTGTACTAACAATATCTTTTCTTTCAATAGTAAATCCAGGACAAACTGCTGATCGTCTTTGATGTTAAATTTTTTCTGGTCCAGTTTTGGAAACAAATACATGGCACCATCAGGCTTGGTACAAGAAAGGCCCGGAATATCGTTAATTAAACGCCATGCTACTTCTCGTTGCTCATACAAGCGACCACCAGGTACGATAAGCTCATTAATACTTTGATAGCCTCCTAATGCAGTTTGCACCGCATGTTGCATTGGTACATTTGAGCACAGTCGCATCGAGGCGAGCATGTCTAGTCCGCTAATGTAATCTTTTGCTTGGGCTTTGGCGCCACTGATCATCATCCAACCAACGCGGAAACCGCACACTCGGTACGCTTTGGATAAACCGTTAAAAGTCACAATCAGCAAATCATCAGCCAGTGTACAAAGTGGAATATGCTCAGCGTCGTCGTAGATGATCTTGGAATAAATTTCATCAGCGAAGACAACTAAGTTGTGCTCACGTGCTATTTGCAACACTTGTTCAAGTAATGCTCGGCTATAAACCGCGCCTGTTGGATTGTTGGGATTGATCAGTACAATCGCTTTCGTGCGCGGTGATATTTTACTTTTAATGTCATCTAAATCTGGAAACCAATTTGCTTCTTCATCACAAATGTAATGCACTGGGTGCCCACCGGCCAAGGTAACGGCCGCCGTCCACAGTGGATAATCAGGCGACGGCACCAGTAATTCATCACCGTTATTGAGCAGCGCTTGCATAGCCATCACGATCAATTCACTGACGCCATTGCCCATATATATATCATCGACATCAACATTCTTCATGCCTTGTTGTTGATAAAATTGGACCACGGCTTTACGGGCTGAAAATAGGCCTTTTGAATCACAATAACCTTGGCTTTGGGGCAAGTTTTGCAGCACGTCCATAACAATTTCATCAGGCGCTTCAAAGCCAAATGGGGCGGGGTTACCAATATTGAGTTTTAAAACTTTGTGGCCTTCGTCTTCTAGCCTTTTTGCATGTTTTAAAACAGGCCCGCGAATGTCGTAACAAACGTTATCAAGTTTCTGTGATTTGTTAATAGAAAACATTTAATGGAAGCTCTACTTAATGATGAATCCGATGTTTATTCAAATTACCTGATTATGGCGCCAGAATAAACTGTTTAGGGTGTGAAAAATGGTTAGTTAAATCTGTTTATTGGGTTTTTATTGGACTAGGTGGATTAAAAGTGTCGTAACATGTTCTGTGGAGCGATCTCCACGCGGACGGTTCAATTTGTTTTGTCTAGTTATTCACTAGTAAATACAATAAAATGAAACAAATTCATGCTTTTCTACTTTAATTGAGGTTTTCTTCAAGTGATAGAAATCAAGCACCTTAATACTCTGGTCGCCCTGCGCCGTTGTGGCTCTTTGGTTGAGGCAGCCGAACGGCTATTTTTAACGCAATCCGCTTTATCTCATCAGATTAAGGATTTGGAGGATAAGCTTAATACTAGGTTGTTTATACGCAAAACACGGCCTATTCGGTTTACTGTCGCGGGACAGCGTTTGCTCACTTTAGCGGATGATATTTTACCTAATTTGGCCAGTGCGGAGCGAGACATTAGTCGCTTAAATGCCGGAGAAGCAGGCCGACTTCATATGGCGATTGAGTGCCACTCTTGCTTTCAATGGTTGATGCCTGCCATCGATAAATTCAGAGATAGCTGGCCTGAGGTGGAGTTAGATTTGAGTAGTGGCTTTAGTTTTGCACCATTGCCTGCGTTAGCGCGAGGCGATTTAGATTTGGTTGTTACCTCTGACCCGAAAGAAATTACTGGATTACGCTATATACCTTTGTTCAGTTACCAGCCCATGTTAGCGATTAGCCGTCATCATACGCTCGCGAGTAAAGCGTTTGTTGAACCAGAAGATATCGCCAGTGAGATATTAATTACTTACCCCGTTGAGACAGACCGTTTAGATATATTTAGTCTATTCCTTGATCCCGCAGGAGTTGAGCCAACGGGAATAAGGCAAGCTGATATGACGATTATGATGCTGCAATTAGTGGCGAGTGGTAGAGGCGTGGCGGCCTTGCCTAATTGGGCGTTGACCGAATATCTCGAGCGTGATTATGTGTTAGCTAAGCCATTAGGCAAAGAGGGATTATGGAATACCTTGTATGCTGCCATTCGTGAAGAGCAAGCCGATTTGCCCTTTATGAGCGATTTCCTAAAAACGGCGGTAACATCAAGCTTTGATAACTTAAAAGGCATCAAGCGCGTTTAGAATAAATCATTAAGCTGGGTGGACTGGACTAATTGATTGATGTTGGAAAATGCGAGTGGTGTAAAATATACGCTATTGGTGCAAAAATACGCTAAATCTGAATCGGGCTGGGGTAACGATCCAAGATGTGTGGTGACGACTGTCATGATGACCGTACTTAAACGATTAAACAAAAATACTGATCAGTTCGGTTGGAAGTTGTTATTTAAGCAGATAATAAGATTCGGTCTCTAACTTGGGTTAAAGCACTAAAGTGAAAAGTACACTGATGCTTATCTCCCTAACAAATAGTATTCAATTCTTCGCATTCAGCCTAAATTTCTTCGTC
Organism: Motilimonas sp. 1_MG-2023; assembly: GCF_030547455.1. NCBI lineage: Bacteria > Pseudomonadati > Pseudomonadota > Gammaproteobacteria > Alteromonadales > Motilimonas > Motilimonas sp. 1_MG-2023. The sequence goes on from NZ_JAUOPX010000018.1 coordinate 36,522, forward strand.
AATTTAAGTTGTTTCAGTATGCTCTGTTGGCGCAGTTAATAATGGCATATATAGTTCAGAGGTAACACCGCCAGACATATTTTCACGAATCACAAGTTTACCTTTATCGCCGAATAAACTACTAATGCGGTTGCGAATATTATTTAGTGCTATGCCATTGCCCTTGGTATGACTGATGGAAAACCCAACACCATTATCTTTTATAGCAATACAGAGTTGCTCATTAATTTTTGCAAAACTGACTTTTATTTCGCCACCTTGTGGTCTTGGACCGATACCATGTTTGACGGCATTTTCAACCAAAGGTTGCACCAATAGTGGTGGGATATGAGTATCTTCAGGTAAGTGCTCACTGATTTCTATTTGAAAGTCTAGACGTTCACCTAAACGTATTTTTTGGATCGATAAGTAAGACTTAATGAAGGTGACTTCATCATTTATTTGTATTTTGTCTTGACGAGTTTTGGTTAAACTTTGTCTCAGTAAATCAGTCAAATTAGTCAATAGTTGGCTTGCTACTTCTGGTTGATGAAATATCATGGCTTGTATATTGGCTAAGGTATTGAATAAAAAATGCGGCTCAATTTGGCTTTGCAGCATCTTTAGTTGGCTTTCAATTAGTGCTTTTTCTTGATTCGCCTTTTGTAATTGGGCTTCACTCAACTTATGTTGAATTAAAACTGTTTTATCTCGGCTGTGAAAAAAGAAAGTAACAACAGCGCCAATAGAAAGGGAAATAACAGCCGCCTTAAAAATACGGTCGCTGAGGAAGCTTGTTGAATGGCCATAGAAATTAATCAATAGAATATAGGTTAAGATGGCGCCGATCGCCATACCGACACAGACAATGATACTTGTTTTGAACATGCGAGCTGCAAAAGGGTAGTAAGCATCAACTAATACAGCAACGAAAATACATGACATACTAAAGCTATGTGCGATAAGCGCACTTAGGGTAAAACTGGCGCTGATTTCCGTGAGTTTTAAGATCAGAGCAATAGTAAATGCGACTAAGCTAGAGATAACACAATCGGTTATCACACCTTTAACGCGTAATTTACCTGTCTCATTGTCGAGTCTAAATGACATATTTAAAAAACCAGTTAAAAAAACGAGAGAAGTCGAAATGAGCTTAGTTACAGAAGTCCGAATATGGTTAGTATTCACACACCCTGATATCTATTAAATATAATGTTTATGTTATCAACTATCCTGAATGAGTGACAGCTAAAACTGAACGAAAGTATTGTTTTCCTCAATATCAGATGGTTAAGCTAAAAAAATAGTGCAAACAGTGGCTTGCCTTTGTGTTTTGAATCACAAAGTGAGTAAAAAAATTATAGGTAACAGGCGAGGTCTGGCAATATTAGCTTGAGCCCGCGTCGATATGGAAGCGACAATTACATAATGAAATTCTTACGTCTTTATTTTTTCATATTATCACTGCTGTTAACCACGCCAGCTATGGCGTCGTTTTATCAGTGTGATTTTGGTGATAAAGTCGTTTTTTCAAGCCAACCTTGTGATTTAGACGTGGCTGAGCCCTCTTACGAGCAAGAGCGAAAGAAGACTCAAAAGCGCAAAGATGCTAGCCGAGAGTATTTAACGGTGGGGGTTTTTCCCGGTTGGGGAAGTTGGCAAAAAATTAAAGATGAGCGTTTGGGGAGCTTTCGCGAAATAGAACATATCCCTGAGGGCCAAAGTCAGTTTAATTACAGTGATCTACTTAATGAGCAATGGCTAACGGCCTTACCCAAAAGCATGCCGGCAGAACGCTTTGCAACGTCACTGAAAGATATAGTCAACAGTGTGTGCGATGGATCTGTTAATGAGCCCATCTATGCGGATACTGAGTATAATATTGGTGTCGCGTACGGTAAGTATTATTGTGGACGTCGCCGTGGTACTGAACAAGGTGTTATTGCTTATTTTAAAGCCATCAGAGGTAAAGAAGCGATTTACTTAATCACGCGTGAGTGGCGTGTAGCCCCCTTTGATGTGACAGCCATTTCTATTGAACGACTGAAACAAGACATTTTCACCGATCGACAGTCGCTGCACGAATTTGAAAGTGCCGCGAGACAAACAGAGTTATATCTTAAGCAGCAAACGTTTGTATGCCCAATTGGGGACTTTAGCAAACGTTGCCGCGGTTAGGTACGCCAGTTTACCCTTAATCCTGATGATCACTTAAATGTAAATTTGCCGCGGCAAATGCAGCTTTATTTCTTACCGCTTCGGGTAATGATTCATCTCTTACTATTTCATCTAATGTTTTAATTGCGCAGTTGACTGCTTTACTGACGTAGCCAATATCGCCACTGGCAATTTGACTAATGGTTTCACGTGTTTTGTTCGATAATTCCATGCTATTTCCTATCTGTTTACAACAGAGATATCGCGTGTCTGCGTTGTGCTATTTAAACTGGCAACCATTATGCTGCCAGTTTTAGGTTTTTACATTGTTATAAAGCAAATTATGGCTTAATGACCATTACATCTATTGGTGCACGCTCAACAACTTTAGCCGCCACTGAGCCCAATACCGCTTTATTGAGCTTAGAGCGTTTATGGCTAGGCATAATGATCAAGTCAATTTGTTGCTCGTGGGCGTAAGTTAATATTTGCCTGTAGGGCTTGCCTTGACCTACGTGAACAACAACATCCAGCTGATCAGGAATTTTTTCCTCGGCAAATGCTTTTAATTGAGCTCTAGTATCATTTGCCATGGCTTTAATCGCTGACTCCGGAAAGTAGGATGCCACCATTGGCATATTCATTCCTGGCAATATCGTTAGTAAAAACAATTTAGCTTGGCTTTGTTTTGCCTGCCAGATTGCGGTTTTTAAGGCCTTGTCTGAAAAACCTGTGGCGTTTAAGTCGACGGGTACCAGTATATTTTTATACATCATCATTCCTTATGCTGTTTGTGCCGTTTCACGGCGGCGCTTAAGTTGTCCCATCGCCATTAACCCTAATAACAACAAGGCTGGAATATACATCCATTCTTTTGCTGGACGTTCAAGGGGCTTTTCAATACTCTCTATGACCCAATCGAAATCAATCCCCTCTTGTTGTGCTGGGCTATCAAACTCAACAAAATCGACAATGGTCTGACCATTTTCCTGTCGTAAGTTTAACCCCGTACTGAGTATGCGCTGCTCTGGAGTTTCAGCTGTTTCGGCAAACGGTAAGCGCACGATTTTACTGATTTGATCGCCGTCGAGAGACTCTCCCGAAACACGAAGTTGTAGAGGCTGATTAGTTGGTAGTTCGCCAACCACTTGATTGAGTTGTGTTGCTGTAACTTGTTCACTCGGCGGATAAATTTCATCCCACCAAAAGCCTGGACGAAATAAGGTAAAGGCGACTAATAATAAGCCTAGCACTTCCCACCATTTAGTTTTAACCAGCCAAAAACCCTGCGTTGCAGCAGCAAAGGCGAGCATAGCCACCGTTGCACTAAAAATAGTGCCAGCCAAATGCCACCAGCTATCTATGCCGATTAATAATAGCTGAGTATTAAAAATAAACATAAATGGTAAAATCGCGGTGCGAATATCGTAGGTGAAACCTTGGATACCTGTCTTGATGGGATCGGATTTGGCAATGGCCGCTGCAGCAAACGCTGCTAAACCCACTGGCGGAGTATCATCTGCCAAAATACCAAAATAGAACACGAATAGGTGTACCGCAATTAAAGGAACGATTAGGCCAGCGTTAGCGCCTAATGTCACAATTACCGGCGCCATGAGCGTAGATACTACGATGTAGTTCGCTGTGGTTGGTAAACCCATGCCTAAAATTAAGCTGATAATGGCGGTAAACAACAATATCAAAAATAGATTGCCGCCTGAGATGAATTCAACGAACTCTGTCATCACCAAGCCAATACCTGTGAGCGTCACTGTACCGACAACAATACCGGCCGCAGCTGTGGCAACGCCAATACCTATCATGTTACGAGAGCCACTAACTAAGCTTTCAAATAGATCCACCAAGCCGAGCTTAACCGTTTTAGGTAAAGTAGATTGCTGTCTAAAAAAAGCTTTCAGCGGGCGATGTGTAACCACAATAAACATCATAAATACCGTGGCCCAAAATGCAGATAAGCCGGGCGAGAAGCGCTCAACCACTAAACACCAAATTAATGCCACAATAGGTAACAGGTAATAGAGGCCTGAAACAATGGTACTGCCTAATGGCGGGATCAGCACTTCTTTCTCATTGGGGTCATCAATGGCCAGATCATCATTTTTGGCAGAGACATAAACTAAACCAGCGTAGGCAATGATGGTGACACTCGCAATCACTAATGCTGCGAAGTCTCCGAGTAATGCCTTACTCCATGAAATAAAGTAAAACACTAGTGCGCCAAAGCCAGCAGCCATTAACAAGCCAGTTAGTAATACAAACAGAAATTGCGCGGTTGTAAGCTTATTTGGCCCCTCTAAGCCTTTCATATTAGCTTTAAGGGCCTCGAGATGTACGATATATATAAGCGCGATATATGAAATTAATGCTGGCAAAATGGCATGCTTGATGACGTCAACATAAGGAATGCCAACATATTCCACCATTAAGAAAGCAGCTGCGCCCATAATCGGTGGTGTTAACTGACCGTTGGTCGATGCCGCTACTTCTACCGCTCCCGCCTTTTCTGCCGGAAAGCCGACTCGTTTCATTAAGGGAATGGTAAAGGTACCCGTGGTGACCACGTTGGCAATGGATGAGCCTGATACTAGGCCGCTTAAGCCAGAAGCAACCACCGCCGCTTTGGCTGGGCCGCCGCGCATGTGGCCTAATAATGAAAATGCGACTTTAATAAAATAATTACCCGCACCCGCTTTATCCAGTAGGGCACCAAATAATACAAACATAAATACAAAGGAGGTGGACACACCCAATGCTACGCCAAATACGCCTTCAGTGGTAAGCCACTGATGTGAAATGAGTTTGTTTAAGCTGGCGCCTTTATGGGCAATGATATCTGGCATATAAGGGCCGGCGAGAGCATAGGTTAAAAATACCGCTGCAACTATCATTAATGGTGGGCCAAGGGCTCTGCGTGTCGCTTCCAGCAACAGTAACATACCCATTACACCCGCAGCCACGTCAATGGTTGTCGGCGCACCAGAGCGGTTAGCTATTTCTTCATAAAATAGTAACAAGTAAGATGCACAAAAAGCGCCAACAAGAGCAAACAGCCAATCTTGCCACGGAATATGATTACGGGGTGAGCTTTTTAACGCTGGGTAAGCGGTGAAGGCAAGAAACACAGCAAACGCTAAGTGAATTGAGCGCGCTTGGGTGTCATTGAGTACCAAAAAATTAAGCATAAATGGCAGCGGTGACGCATACCAAAGTTGAAATAGCGCCCATAAAAAAGGTACAGCAAGCAAAATTTTACCTGCGTTACCTATGGGTTGACGTGCCCCTGTGTCAGATTGAGCTAGCATTTCCTGCAGCTCGAGCTCGGTATCGGTTTTTAACGACGTGGCCATTGAGCCCCCTATGGCGATGAAATTAATATGGCGTGATAAAAACAAAGAGAGGAGCATTGCGCTCCCTTAGGGTCTGTTGATCTTCCGTGATTGTTTTTGCAGCGAATTGTTGGGTATTTATACAAGGCAGCGCTTTTGTGGTGTAGCTAGCTACACGAAAAGGCGATAACGCAGTAGAAATACCCAACAAACGCTGTCCTACGGATTCGGCTAAAAGCGTTTTGCCCATCGTTGAGCAGTATTTACTTAGAATGCTAAGCTACACACTGCTCGCCTTGCTCAAAACGCTTTTATCTCGAACAAAAATTAACCAGCAAAGATCAACAGACCCTAGGTTGGTTATATGTTTGGGTTTACTTAATAAGACCCGCTTCCATGTAGTACTTTTTGGCACCTTCATGAAGGGGTGCAGATAATGAATCTTTCACCATTTGAGATTTTTCAAGGTGTGAGAAAGCAGGGTGTAAGCGTTTGAATTGATTGAAGTTTTCAAAAACCGCTTTCACTACTTCATAAACTACTTTATCAGATGTTTTGGTTGAGCTTACAAACGTTGCGCCCACACCAAAAGTTTGCGTGTCTTGCTCGCTGCCCTGATACATGCCACCTGGGATTGCCACTTGGCGGTAGTAAGGTTTTCCTTCTACCAGCTTGTCAATTTCAGGTCCCGCTACGTTAACTAGTACGGTTTCACATGATGTGGTTGCTTCTTTGATAGAGCCATTTGGGTGGCCGACTACGTAAACAATGGCATCAACTTTGTTGTCACATAAAGCTTGAGATTGTTCGGCAGGTTTAAGCTCTGAAGCCAAAGTAAAATCTGCATTGGTCCAGCCATATGCACCCATCACTAATTCCATGGTGCTGCGCTGGCCAGATCCTGGGTTACCTACGTTAACGCGTTTACCTTTTAAATCAGCAAAGTTTTTGATGTTAGCGTCTTTGCGCGCCACAATTGTAAAAGGTTCGGCGTGGACAGAAAATACTGAGCGTAACTCTTTAAATGCGCCTGTTTCTTTAAATGGTCCTTCACCATGGTAAGCGTAGTGCTGTGAGTCTGACTGAGCTACACCCATGTCTAATTCACCCGCACGAATGGTGTTTAAGTTATAAATTGAACCGCCGGTACTTTCAACCGAACAGCGAATGTTATGATCAGCTTTGCCTTTGTTAACTAAGCGACAAATCGCACCGCCAGTAGGGTAGTAAACGCCCGTTACACCGCCTGTACCTATACTAATAAACTCTTGTGCGCTGGCCGAAGGAATGGCCATACCTAGGCTTAAGCTTGTTGCAGCAAGGGCTAGGGTTAGTTTCTTTTTCAGCGACATGTACAGATCCTTTTTTGTTGTGAATGCAGGGTAAAAGCCAACTAGCTTTAAACTCTAGTGTAGTTTGTTTTCTGTTTTTTATTATTACCGTTAAATATTTAATAGGAATCAACGATATATGCTTAATCTAGAGTTCTAACGCCTTGATTGCAATTAAGTCAGGCGAATTCGTGATGTAGGTTATAAAATTGAAAAAATGCGGTTTTTATGTTTCGAATTTTGTTGTTGGTATTTTAAATGGAGTTTTGTACTAAAATTGAGCTTAAAACTAGTTATATGGCTTATTTTATCTCTGGCTATTTTTATAAAGGACTTATTGGTGAGAAAACCTGTACTTCTTGTCGTTAGCCGTTAGTATTGCGGCGGGTTTAGACTGAAGGAGAAAAAAAAGTGGCTGTTCATTGGTATCCAGGTCATATGCATAAAGCGCAACGTGAAATTCGCGAAGCCATGCCGAATGTCGATTTGATTATTGAAGTATTGGACGCGCGTATTCCGTACAGCAGTGAAAACCCTGTTATCACCGAAGTCAGAGGTGATAAGCCGTGTATTAAGATTCTTAATAAATCAGACTTAGCCGATCCTGCTATCACTCAATTGTGGTTAGATTATTATAATCAGCAGACGAATATGAAAGCGGTGGCACTCACTACCCAAGAGCCAGAGCAAGTTCGCGCTATTTTAGACTTATGTCGCGCCATGTTTCCTGAAAGAGATCAGGGCTTAGCAAATATTCGTGCCATGATCATGGGGATCCCCAATGTTGGTAAATCCACTACTATCAATATATTAGCGGGCCGCATTATCGCTAAAACAGGTAATGAGCCAGCGGTAACCAAGGCCCAGCAACGCATCAACCTGAAAAACGGCATCGTTTTATCGGATACCCCTGGTATTTTGTGGCCGAAAGTAATGAACGAAAACTCCAGTTATCGTTTAGCCACTACTGGCGCCATTAAAGATACTGCGATGGAATATGAAGAAGTGGCGTTTTTTGCTGCTGATTATTTGCTCAAAGCTTATCCAGAGTTATTAAAAGCGCGCTACCAACTCGATGAACTGCCGCTGTCTGATTTAGAGCTACTTGAAGCCATTGCGGCCAAACGCGGCGCTAAAAGAGCCGGTGGTCGAGCTGATCTACATAAAGTATCAGAAATTCTACTCCATGAAATTCGCTCTGCGGCCATTGGTCGAGTCAGCTTAGAAACACCAGAAATGGTTGAAAAAGAAAAAGTGGTAGTCGCACAGCTGACCTTAGAGCGTGAAGAAAAACAAAAAGATAAGCCGAAAAAGAAAAGGCGCCGTCGGAATTAATGAGCAACACTATGTTTTTACTACAGCATGTTTTTACTATAAGTTGATACCAAAAAACCGATAGAACTGGCGCAGGCTAGCTTGCTCATTGGCTAAATCAGCTAAAGTAAATTGCACATGACAACCTGGCGGCAGCTGGGCGAGCTGCCAACAAGCTTGGCTGGTCAGATTGGCTATTTTGGCATAGCCACCTAAGGTTTGCCGGTCGTTTAACAGTGCAACGGGTAAGCCATTGGGTGGTACTTGTATTGCGCCTAAGTTGATCCCTTGCGAGACAATTCCCTTAATATTACTACGCAATGGTTCACCGCTAAATTTAGCCGCCATGCGATTACTTTGCTGATCTAACACAAAATGTTGCTGTAAAAAGGCTTGTTGATCCTTGGCGCTAAATAAATGCCATTGTGGGCCTTTAAACACATTTAAGTTAACCCAGCTATGATGCGTGCTTTGATAACCATGTTGATAATATGTCGCTGGCACACACTGTTGATTTAATTCATGTTGTTTATTGATGTTAACGGGAGAAAAGGGCAGCACATCGCCAGTTTGCAGCTTGGCTCCCGCGTTAAGGCCGCCGAGCTGGTCGCGGCTGACAGTAGCAACACTGCCCAGTTGTAACGGTAGTTTAAAGCCTCCCGATACACTTAAGTAGCAACGCATGCCTTGCCGACAGTGGCCAAAACTTAGGGTTTCTCCGGCCTTGATAACAGCGCTACGCCAAGGCTGAAGTGGGCGTTCATTTATGCGCATTTGCATATTGGCGCCGCATACAGCAAAAACCGTGCTCTGCTGCGCTTGTAGGCTTAATTGACCTAAGGTGATTTCGATCACTGCACAGTCCATCGAATTACCAAGGAGATAATTCGCCCAGCAAGCGGCTTTTAAATCTAAGCTACCACCTTGGCTAAACCCTGTGTGGCTATGGCCCAAGCGACCTAAGTCTTGAAGCGTGCTTAGCAAGCCTCCATTAATTACTTTAAAGCTCATTAAAACCTACCGTAATCTTACCCCCTAAGGCCACAAACTCTCTTTCATTAATGGTTACAAATTGCACCGTATCCCCCACATTTAATCGACAACTGAGCTGGCTATCAAGTAAAGGCTCAGGGCAATTACCAATAATGTTCCAGCCGCCGGGTGAGGCTTTCGGGTAAATGCCTGTTTGCGTATCGGCAATGCCGACACTGCCTGCGGGCACATTTTTTCGCGGCGCAGTTAAACGTGGCTGAGCGATGAGTGAATCGACACTCGCTAAATAGGGAAACCCCGGACTAAAACCGATGGCGTAAACTCGATATTGAGTCTGAGTATGCCGGTTAATGATGTCTTGTACAGACAAGCCTGTTTGCTGACTAATACGCGCCAAATCAGGGCCCGTGGTTTCACTGTAAAACACGGGTAATTCGACAACACGTGGGCGGATGAGTTGCTTGCTTTGTCTTTGCGCTTGTTGGTAGCACTGCTGGAGTTCGCGATGCAAGCTGTCATAGTCCGTTTGCGTTAAGCGGTAAACCAGCATCACGGTGTTATAGGAGGGAACTAACTCGATAATGGCCGTTCGTACCGAGCTGCGCATTAGTTGCTGACAAAATAAACGGATCAAGTCTAATACCGGCTCGCTGATCTCGTCTGAGAAACTGACTAATAGACTGCTCTCATTAAGCGGCTCGATCTTCATTATTACAACGGTGGCCTTAACAGCGCTGCCAGTTTCGCAATGCCATTAATTGCCGCCGGATTATCGCCATGCACACATAAGGTATCGGCCTTAACACTCAAGATCTGCTGTGAATGGGTGATCACCTGCTGTTGATCCATGAGGCGCTGAGCTTGATTAAGCATTTGCGCCTCGTCGAGTTGCGCACCTGATTGATCTCGGCCAAGTAACGCGCCATTGTCTTGGTAACGGCGATCGGCAAAGGCTTCAAATATCAGTGGCAGTTGGCGTTTATCGGCTTGGGCTTGATGGACTAGAGATTGATTATCGGCTTGGATCATCAGGGCTAGATTTAATCCCACTGCCTTGACCGCATCCATTATCATGAGCATGGTGTCAGGTTGTTGCATCATGGCGTGATAGAGTGCGCCATGGGGTTTTACGTAGGATAATTCGACTTGATTGGCACGGCATATAGCGGCAAGCGCGCCCACTTGATATTGGATAATACTGCGCAGTTCGTTGTTTTCGATTGCCATTGCGCGTCGGCCAAAGCCAACTAAGTCGGGGTAGCCAGGATGGGCACCAATAGTCACTTGGTATTGTTTTGCCAATTTAACAGTGCGGTCCATTGTGAGAGGATCACTGGCATGAAAGCCGCAAGCTATGTTGGCCATGTCAACGTAAGGCATGACAGCTTCATCACTGCCCAAGTTCCAATTGCCGTAGTTTTCACCCATATCACAATTTAGTTTCACTTTATTGGCTCCTCATCACCGTTATGAAATACGTTAAACTCGATTTTATGCTCTGCCAACAGGCAATTAATAAGGGTTGATGCGCCTGGGCCGATGCGGTTTTCATCGGGCACCACTAAGTGCGTCATACTGGTCCTCGATCTGCCTTGTTTTAGTGGCAACATTTGTAATTGCTTTTGTTTGAGCTGCGAGGTAACAAAGTGTTTTGGAAACCAAGCAAAGCCGATGCCTTGACTGACCAAACTGACCGCTTCGTGAAAATTACTGACGGTTAAGCGCTGCTCTGATCTCAGCCAGCCTAAACTCTCATCAGGAGTGGTCGAGGTGTCTTTGATCACGACTTGTAATGCTTGCATCAGCTCTTTTACATCAACGCTGGATTGTTGGCTTAAAGGATGATCTGGACTGATGCAGGGAACCAAGTGAACGTTAAAAAGAGGCTGGCCAAGGTAGCCCTTAGGTAACTGGCCTGTAATCACAATATCAGCCTGTTTGTTGATGATCGCATCGCGGGTGCCAGTGATAACTGAATCGAGCAATTTAATACGGCTGCCACGGCTTTGTGGTAAAAAAGCCTGCAGCGCACGATATAAACGTTCTCTGGGGTAAATTATCTCAGCATATAAGGTGATTTCAGGCTCCCAACCTTGGCACAAATTATCCGCCAGTTGCTCTAATTCAAATGCACTTTGGGTTAACAGCCGAGAGCGGCGCAGCATGACTTCGCCAGCATTCGTTAAGTAGGCTTTGCGGCCCCTTACTTCAAGTAGCGCCACGCCCATTTGATGCTGCAATTTGGTCACCGCATGGTTGAGAGAAGACTGGCTCTTATTTAATGCCTCTGCAGCCCTGCTATAGCCGCCATGATCCACCACGGCTTGTAAAATACGCCATTGTTCGAGGGTGGCTTTTAAGCGCTTATTGGTTGGATCTTGCATTCAGACTCCGGAATAAATTACTGTGCGTTCAAGCTTTGGCCATTGACCGCTGAACTATCCGACCCCATTAAGTATAGGTAAGTTGGCATGATATCCGCCGGGCGCTTAAGTAAATCTGCGTCTTCTGCTGGGTAGGCTTTTGAACGCATTGGGGTATGAGTGGCGCCTGGGTTAATGCAGTTGGCACGTACATGGCTGCCATCAAGCTCACTGGCTAAGGTTTGCATCATGCCTTCGGTGGCAAATTTTGAAATAGTGTACACGCCCCAGTACGCTCGCCCCTGTCTGCCCACACTTGAGCTAGTGAAAATAATCGAAGCGGCTGTTGCTTCTTTTAGCACAGGTAATAAATGTTTAGTCATTAAAAACTGAGACTTCACATTTACTTGCATTACTTCATCCCACATATCTTGGCCGATTTGATGAAATGGGCCAAGTACGCCAAGTGCGCCTGCATTATGAACTAAACCGTCGAGGTGGCCAAATTGTCCCGCAATGGTTTCAGCCATGTCTTGATAGTGCTGTTCGGTGGCGCCTTTTAAATCCATTGGAATGATTGCTGGCTGAGGTGCGCCAAGGGCTTCAATTTCGTCATATACGGCTTCTAATTTTGCTACGGTACGGCCTAACAAAATTACCCGTGCCCCATATTTGGCATAAGTCAGCGCAATTTCTTTACCAATGCCAGAGCCTGCTCCGGTGACAAGTATGGTTTTGTTTGCTAATAAGTCTTGTGGGGCTTGATATTCCAAGGTGCGTTCTCCTGCAAAATTTTGTGCAAATTCTAACGTCTTCCCTTGGTTTTTGCTATGCTGGCGCGTTATATGTTCGCATAATGCGCGCTGCGTTTAACCTGTGCTTGTAAATAGGAGTGATAGATTGGAATTTTTATACGAATACGGACTTTTCTTCGCGAAAACCCTGACCTTTGTGGCAGCCATTTTGGCCATTATCGTCACCGCTGTGGTGTTGGCGGCGAAACAAAAAGCGCAAAAAGGTGAGTTGTTGATCACCGATTTATCCGAGCAGTTAAACAACAATCAACAGCATTTTGAAGAGCAACTGTTATCAGAAGATGAGCTAAAGGCAAAACAAAAGGCTGAGAAAAAAGCAGCCAAAGCTGCGAAAAAAGCGGCCAAAAAATCGCCGACCGAACCAGAAGCAGATGTTAAGAACAAATTATATGTCGTGGACTTCAAAGGCAGTATTGATGCCAAAGAGGTGTCGTCGCTGCGTGAAGAGGTGACGGCGATTTTGGGCGTGGTTCAGCCTAATGATGAAGTGCTGGTTCGACTTGAAAGTGGCGGCGGCATGGTACACGGTTATGGTTTAGCATCATCGCAATTACAACGTTTACGTGCGCAAGGGGTTAACTTAACCGTATCAGTGGACAAAGTAGCAGCCAGTGGCGGTTATATGATGGCTTGTGTGGCCCCCAAAATTATTGCCGCGCCATTTGCGATTATTGGCTCCATTGGTGTTATCGCACAAATTCCTAACTTTAACCGCCTGCTAAAAAAACACGATGTCGACTTTGAGCAAATGACCGCGGGTGAATTTAAGCGTACCGTGACCATGTTTGGCGAAAACACCGAAAAGGGTAAAGAAAAATTCCAACAAGAGTTAGAAGAAACCCATGTGTTGTTTAAAGAATTTGTCAGTGAAAACCGCCCGCAACTGGATATCAACAAGGTTGCCACCGGCGAGCATTGGTATGGTAGCCAAGCCTTTTCGCTAAACTTGATTGATAAAGTGCAAACCAGTGATGATTATTTGCTACAACAAAATGAGACAAAAACAGTCATCGCAGTGCGTTATGCAGTGAAGAAAAAATTAGCGGACAAAATTGCTCATGCTGCGTCATTAGCATTTGAACGCTGTCTAATGAAACTATGGCAGCAAGGCAAAGGGCCGTTTATCAATAGCTAAAAAGCGATTGCACCTTGAGTGTGGACAATTGATAGTTGATTGAATGTAAGGGCTGTACTTAAACGTGCAGCCCTTTTAGTTTCGAGGCGTTGTGCTTGCGGCCTTTGTCGGCGCGCCAGTAATGGCGTAATCTCTTTTCTGATTTGAGTTAGCTTTGGCCCGAATGATCGAAAGGGACTTCACTCAACATCTTGATAACTTTCAAGTTGATTGGGTATAAGCTTACAAAACTAACTTCTGTTTGGCATAGTTAACAAATTGCTCGATTGATTGAGTGACTCGAGCAGGATCCCACACCAAATAAATCCCCCAACTGGTGTCTTGTTCAAAGGGAATAACCGCTACTTCATGAGAATACTGTAGAATCGATTTTTTCGGTAAGATAGACACACCCACATCTGAAATGATCAATGTCAGGATTGTCTCTATATCGTTCGCGATATGGTTAGTACGAAAATTACGCCCTGCCAATATCGCCTTGGTCTGATTAATCATTTCCGATTTATCTGTTTGCTTAAGCATTAATAAATCGTATTTATCAAGATAATCTTGGATTTCTTCGCCTTGGTAAAGGTGTTTAGAAACCACCAATACAAACTCATCGGAGGAGACTTTAACACGCTTTAGATTCAGGTTTCTTGGCGCGCGCATAAAAGCGAGATCAATTAAGCCCATTAACAGCTGTTCTTCTTGTATATGGGAGGCTAAATCGAGCAAAGATAAATGAATGCTAGTGTGCTGTGCCTTGAATTCTCTAATAATGCTGGGTAAAAAATCATTACTGGATTTGCCAAAGCCGATTTGCAGTGCCCCCACGTTACTTACAACTACTTGCTGGATATAGCGTTCCACCTTATCAATATGCTTATTCAGATTAGTGATTTCACTGATGATGAGCTCCCCTTGATACGACAGCATCGCGCCATTAGGTGTTCGAATAAACATTTCAACGCCGTACAGATCCTCGAAGTTTTTAATCTGTTTTGACAGAGCTGGTTGTGAAATACATAACTGTTGGGCAGCAGCTCTAAAGCTTTTCGCTTTAGCTAGTGCTTCGATCGCTTGCAAATGTTTAAGACTAACCTTCATAACAATAAGTTATCACTGCTAATTTTATTTCAATATACGTTATCACCGGGTTAGTTAAAATGCTAAGTATACTTAATCAACCAGAGTGATAATCGTTATGGAGTTTTGCATCTTAGCTAAAGGTGATGTGCTAGTTGTTGAAGACATCGCTAAAACTGAAACGGCAGAAATTATACTGGCTTTGTTTAAACAGGGGTTTGTATTAGCCCCCATTTTGATTGAAGCCAACAATGCTGAAAATGCACGTCTAGTTTTTATTAATCGTTTTCAATGGCGAGAGTTGGGCGAGGCGATGACCAATAGACAGTTTCTAAAGGGATAATGCGATTATGATGTTTAAAGAAGAATTTTTTCTGTTTGATCTTGATGGTACGTTAGTCAATACCACCAACGTTGTTGAAACCGCATGGAGCGAATGGTGCAATCGGGTAAACCTAAATCCTGCAGAGGTGATCGCTTGCTGCCATGGGGTGAGGGGACAAGACATTATCCCAAGGTTTCTGCCAAACGCTGATTTAGAGGCTGAGCTAAGTTGGTTAGATGCCAGAGAGCTTGAATTATCAACCCTCTGCACAGAAATTACGGGTGCTAAAGCATTATTGCTAGCATTACCGAGGCAAAACTGGGCCATAGTGACATCCTCAAGTAAACAGCTCGCTCTCAAAAAGCTTCAGGTTTGTGGTCTGCCTATTCCTGAATTATTGGTGACTGCTGAACAATGCCACAAGGGTAAACCGGATCCAGAGCCTTACTTGATCGCCATTGATAAGTTAAACACAAGGGCGGCGCAATGTATCGTGTTTGAAGATGCTGCTGCAGGTATTACCAGCGCAGTGCAAGCCGGTTGCCAAGTTATTCGGGTTGGCTCCCCGCTGATTAAAGATGAACACACGGTCAGCCAAATTAAAGACTATAGCGGTGTATTTTTTAATGGTTTATTGAATATAAAAGGTAACGACAAAGTGTAAGTTAGCTTTGGCAGTTAAGTCGGTATGGCCAATGAGATGAAATAAAACCCACTTCTGCCGAAAGATTTTCATTTTACCACTGGTTAATTGCATCACTGAGCCAAAAAACATAATCGCTTTTTAGTTCTAAAACGGGTTAGCCGCAAAACGGCTAGCCCATTTCTGGCATCCCAAACTAATACAACAAACTATACAGCTTGCGGCGATAGCTACTGACTGCGGGGTCGCTTGAATGCGTGGCTAAAATATCCATAAAGGTTTGTTTTACTTTGCCGTCTTGTGCATTCATGTCAGCGGATAGTAGCGGGAACAGCAGCGCTAGCGCTTCTTCAATCCGGTTTACCTGGCTGTATTGCACCGCCAAGTTGTAATGTAGTTCAGGCGAAGGCTGCTCGGCTATTTGCGCTTCTAACGCGCGAATTTCTGGTGTGTCAGCAGCTTGTTTGGCTAATTCTATCTGCGCCACCACAGCGTGATACAGCGCATCTTGATCAACCAGTTTGATTTTTTCAATTAGCGCTTGCGCCTCGGTGATATGGCCTAATTCAATATGGGCTTTGGCTAAGGTAATTTGCGCAACAGCCAGCTCAGGTTTGAGAGTGAGTACTTGTTTTAACGCCGTTAACGCGCCGCTGAAATCCTGCTGTTCAATTAATGCTTGGCCTTGTTGCAGCAATAAATCGGCCTCGTCTGGCAAATGTTTACTCAAAATATCTCTGATCGCGGCTTCGTCTTGATTACCGGCAAAGCCATCTGCGGGTTGACCATTAACAAACATCGCAGTGGTTGGCAGTGCCTGCACGCCAAATTGCATTGCGATGGCTTGGTCTTGCTCGCAGTTTATTTTGGCCAGCACAAATTGCTCTGAAAACTCATTAGCGAGTTTTTCCAAGGTGGCTAATAAATCCATCGATTCTTGATGGCTAGGCGCCCAAAACGTCACCATTACCGGTTGGCTTTGCGAGCCCTCTAAAATAACAGCCTGAAAATTGTCGAGTGAGACATCGATAATATTTGATTGCATGTGCAATTCCCCAAAGATAATTATTTATACCCAATCAACCTGGAGAGGCTTGATTTCAGCAAGATTTTACACGCGTTTAGGCAAGGCATTGGTTGCAGGTAATGGCTTCCCCTTATCAAAATCAATAACACAGCATAAACGCGTGTAAAACTTGCCCTTTGGGAGCGCCGCCGTGTTTCCACTACGTTGTTACGCTAATTTGAAAGGTGCCTACATTTCTGCATTAGCATGCCTAGTATTGAAAACACGGTGGCGTTCTGAAACATGCATCTTCAAGTTGATTGGGTATACATAGTGGGTACGAATACAAAGAAAAACAAGCAGGTAACAGATCACAAAAGTGCTTCTGTGACGCAGATAAAACGAAAAAGAAATTGCTAATGATATTGATTCGCAATAGCATTGGTTTTTTAGGTGTCAGTTGGCACGGCTTATTTTGTATTTATCGAGTGTATACAGGAGTGGAGAATGAGTGAGTTATCTTCAACGCGGCCTTTGTTGCAAGTAAGAGACTTGGAAGTCGATTACTTGACCTCAGACGGGGCGTTTCAGGCGGTAAAAAAAGTCAGTTTTGATATTGCAGCAGGAGAAGTGTTTGGCTTAGCGGGTGAGTCGGGTTGCGGTAAAAGCACCATTGCCTTTGCGGTGACTCGTTTGCATAAGCCACCAGCGTTAATCAGTGGCGGCGAGATTATTTTTGACGGCACCGATGTGGTCAAATTAACTGAGCATCAACTGCGTGACTTTCGCTGGACGCAAATAGCCATGGTGTTTCAAAGTGCCATGAACTCATTAAACCCTGTATTGCGCCTTGAAGAGCAGTTTTGTGATGTGATCATGACCCATAGCAATATGACACGTGTTGAGGCCATCAAGCGTGCTGAACAGCTGCTTGATATTGTGAAAATTCCGCGTGAGCGTTTGCGAGATTACCCGCATCAATTTAGTGGTGGAATGCGTCAGCGCTTAGTGATTGCTATTTGTTTGGCCCTAAATGCCAAGCTCATTGTGATGGATGAGCCAACTACGGCGTTAGATGTGGTGGTACAGCGCGAAATTTTGCAGCAAATTTATCATTTAAAAGAAGAATTCGGATTTTCTATATTATTTATTACCCATGATTTGAGCTTGATGACGCAGTTTTGTGATCGCATAGGTGTGATGTATCAAGGTGAGTTGGTGGAAGTAAACGAGTCACAACAAATCCGCCATCATCCGCAGCACCCTTATACCCAAAAGCTATGGTCTGCTTTTCCTTCTATTCATGAAGGTCGCAAGCATTATCAGCCTGCTGCTGACTTCACGCCCGAACTGATCCAATTATAAGGAAGATAATCATGGATAATACCCCTATTTTAGAATTGCGTAATGTGGTGAAAGATTTCACCACGGGTGGTGGTTTTGCTAAATCAGACCTATTTCGCGCCCTCAATGACGTGTCATTTTCTATTCACAAGGGCAAGGCGTTAGCGCTGGTGGGCGAGTCAGGCTGTGGTAAAAGTACCTGCGCGCGTTTGATCACTAAAATATATGAGCCCACTCAAGGACAAATTTTATTTCGTGGTAAAGACATCGCTGACATTAAAGGCCGCCAAGAAGTATTAAATTACCGTAAAAGCGTGCAAATGATTTTCCAAGACCCATTTGGCTCACTCAATCCTACTCACACTATTTATCATCATTTAGCGCGCCCCTTGCTACTACACCGTATGTGTGAAAACGATAAGACTAAACTACGCGACCGTGTGCATGAGTTACTTGAGATGGTAGAGCTGCCAGCACTGACAGCCGAGAAGTTTCCTCATGAGCTCAGTGGCGGCCAACGTCAGCGCGTAAATATGGCTAAGACTTTAGCGGTTGGGGCTGACTTGGTATTGGCCGATGAGCCAACGTCGATGTTAGACGTGTCAATCCGTATTGGCGTACTAGACTTAATGCAGCGAATGAAAAAAGAGTTTAATTTGGGCTTTTTATACATCACACATGATTTGGCGACGGCTCATTACATCGCCGAAGAAACCGCAGTGATGTACAAAGGGCAAATTGTAGAGTGGGGTGATACCACGGAAGTGATCAATAATCCGCAGCATCCTTATACGCGGTTATTAATCTCCGCCGTACCAGACCCCGATGTGCGTTTTGCTGATGTAGTGAAAGGCGATGAAGATTACTCCTCGCACGCGCAGCATATTCGCGATATTAGCAGCGCTAAGGTAAACCAAATAAAACGAGTGAATCAAAATCACTACGTAAGGTTATTGGCAGGGTGAGGTAGATATGGCAGCATTTTCATTAGACTTATGGCAAACCTTGTCTGCACAGGGTCAGCATTTTTTACGCCAAGGTGACACGCGCCAAGCAGAAATCTTCTACAAGCTAGCGCTATCAGAAGCGCAAAAGCTCATTGATGATTTGTCTCTTAGCGCTGAGTATGAGCACAGTGCCCGTTTATACATGACGGCTTGCCATAACTTAGTTAACACCAGCAAAGGCCAAGGTGATGTTGACGCTGAGCATTACTATCTGCAACTGGCTCATGCTCAGCTGCAGCAATTTGCTGACAATGATGCGTTAACCGAGTTGACGCGGGTGACTAGCCTAAAAATGTTAGACGTGACGTTAGTTGGATTGCTTGAGTTTCACCAGCAACACCAAGGCCAGCATTGGCAAGTGTTGTCGGATGCCTTGGTTGATGAGCATGTTGCTTATATGGCCAAGCATCAAGATAAAAACTTAGCGCCAAGTTGTGAACAATGTGAAGGCTGCCAGCATCATCCCAATAATGTAACAGTGCATTAATCCCTCCTTTTATTATCGCGCTTCTTTATTTCAAATTTAAAGGGCGCAATAATGCCTTATGCTTCCTCTTATATCGAATTTATCGCTTGAATTATAAGTGTTTAATTACAGTAGGATTTTATTCTGCTTTTTTTATTTTTATTTTCGATGGCTGGCCATTTACTTGCTATACCTAATATGATTATCAAAAATGGAGTTAGCTTTATGAATGTATTAAATCACTTTTCAGTGTCACAAAAACTGGCTATAGCGCCGGTTATCTTGGGGTTGATACTTGTGTTGGTGACATTTACTGGGATCTCGGCATTGAATACGTTACGTGATGATATGCATAAAATCACCTTTGATTTAGCACCAGATACTGAGCTGGCATCTGATATTACAGAGAATTTATTTCGCCTGCGAATTACGGTAAAAAATTATGTGGAGACTGGTAATGATGCTCAAATCAGTGACTTTAATGATGAGGCTAACAAATGGCAATCCTCGATCGAACGGGTTTATGAGCATATTCAAAACCCAGCCAGAGTGGCGATATTGGATGAAATTAAAGCCAATAAAGAAACGTATTTACGTGTATTTAATAATCAGGTGGTCGCTAACCAACAAAAACGCAATAAAGCGGTAGCGGAAATTCTTAATGTAAAAGGGCCTCTCATTGAGCAAGCGCTAACTAAGGTAATGCTTTCTGCTCAAGCCGACGGTGATATAGAAGCTGCTGTGGCGGCAGGTGCAGCGGTGAGAAATTTGTTGTTAGGGCGCCTATATGTCTCAAAATTTTTAGTTGAGAATAAGCCGGAGCAAGTTAGCCGATTTAATCAAGAGTTTAACAGCGCACAAGCGAGCATTGATGCTTTGTTAGCCAAACTTGAAAACCCCACCCGCCGTACTTTAAGTCAGCAAGCCAAAGCGGATATCGCATTGTATGTAAAAACTGCGGATGAGGTGTCCAAGTATATTTTTGAGCGTAATAAAGGCATCGATATTTTAGATTCTACTGGACCAAAAGTCGCAGCTATGTTGAGTGAATTACGCCAATCAATTAGTGGTGCTATGGGAGAAGCATCCAATGCAGCCGATGAAACGCAGGCGGCCTCTGTTTCGTTGCTTTCGACCGTCGCAGGCAGTGCGATTGTGATTGGTTTGTTGTTTGCTTTTCTTATCTCAAAAGCTGTCACGGGCAGTTTAAATACCATGAATGCTGTTTTTGCGGATATTGCTCAAGGTGAAGGAGACTTAACTAAGCGTATTCCAGTCACAGGTAAAGATGAACTATCACAACTTGCGATTAGCTTTAACTTGTTTGCCGAAAAAATTCAGCAAGCGGTGATCCAAGTGAGTGAGTCGACAGAACAATTGCTGGCTGCTGCGGATGAATTAACAATAAAGGCTAAAGGTACCCAAGACGATATTCGTGCGCAGCAATCAGAAGCTCATATGGCCGCTTCAGCCATGACGGAAATGTCTGCAAGCGCTAGCGAGGTTAGCGTAAGTGCAAGTAAGGCGGCAGAGTTATCAGGTAGTGCGATGCAAAGCGCTAATGAAGGTCGTAACGTAGTGGTTAATTCGGTCTCTAGCATGTCTGGACTATCAAAACTGATTATAGATTCATCTAATATTGTGTCTGAATTGCAAAAAGATAGCGATCAAATAGGCACCGTATTGGAGGTGATTCGCAGTATTGCTGAACAAACCAACTTGCTTGCTTTAAATGCTGCGATTGAAGCGGCGCGAGCAGGTGAGCAGGGGCGCGGATTTGCTGTCGTAGCTGATGAAGTGCGCTCGTTAGCATCCCGAACTCAGGAATCAACCAAAGAAATACAAAGCATTATCCAAACCTTGCAACAAGGCTCTGAAAAAGCGTTTAAGGCAATGCAAGAGAGTTGTGAAAGTGCTGAAGATACCGTTAATTTAGTACAATCAGCAGAGCAGTCACTATTATCCATTGTTGATTTTATGTCAGATATCAACAGTGCGATTGAACACATTTCAGATGCGGCGGGTCAGCAAGCGACGGTGTCAGATGAAATTAGCCAAAATGTAAATTCGGTATCTGAAATATCAGGCCGAACTCATACACAGGCAGAGGAAACGGCTCATTCAGCTGTGCTGCTCAGTGAGCTAGGTCAACGCCTTGCGACCAATATCAGTCAATTCAAAATTCGGTAATCAATGTGCCGTAAACTTAGCCTATCCTATCTGGATTGGCTCGCCATTTTAAGACGATGTAATTTAGTCCACAGCCTGCAGCCGCTCTAAGCGTTCTTTAGGCGCGGGGTGTGATGATAGATAATCACTCAGACTTGCTTGTTTATCTATTTCATGGGCTTGGTAAATCTTGTTTAATGCCCCCATCAGCGCCGTTCTGGGGATGTTATGTTGTTTTAAAAATGCCATTGCATAGTCGTCTGCCTCTCGTTCAAAGTCTCGTGAGTAACCTTGTTCGAGCAACAGCGTTGGCAGGGCGGCAATGCTGGATGATGCGCCAGCTGCATCCCCAGTAATTAAGGTATAAACAAACAATAATAGTGAGCTTCGGATCAGGGCTTGTAAGCCATGCTTATGCTCTACATGGCCGAGCTCGTGACCTAACACGGCCAATAGTTCTTGCTCTGTGGTTATGTTTATCAATTCATCGGTAAAAACTAATATACCATTGGGTAGGGCAATCGCGTTTGCGCCTAACGCTTCGCTACTGCGAATTAACACACGCTGGCCTTGGCTTAAATACGGTTTAAATAAGGCGTGTAGGTTTTGTTGTTTCTCATCGCTTAATTCAGAAGGATCAAACAGCGTGCGATTGACGATTTCTAAGCTTTGATTACCGAGTAACTTACTCGTACTGTCGGGCAATGCTTGAGCGATTAATTGGGTACTAGCGGGGACGCCCCAGATAAAAAAACCAACACAAAAGATTAAGGTGAATATGAGGCTAGGTATAATATAGCGCAACTTACTTTCTAGCTGGTGTAGGCTAAAACCATGTTTACGTTGGCGTTTACTGAGTAGATCCAGAGCATCATTATCTTGGCTTTCAAAGCTGCTGCCATCAGGAAAATATACCCAACGATTGCCATTGCCAATTCGTGGTGCAATGTCTAGTTCATCTAGGCTTAAGTAAATGTCGGTTTGGTTGACACTGATTCTATTCTCAGCATGCAAAATAAGCGCGCTGCTTAAAGCAGCACTGCTTTTTCCTGAGTAGTAAACGCCGGATATTTCCATTAAATGGCTAATTCCACATCAAATATTCCCGCCGCTTCGTCACCCAATGCGCTCACTTTTTTGATTTCCCCTGCAATAATGTTATCGAGATTATCGCTAACGATCACTTGAATACAGCAGGCTTGATAGCGAGTCATGCGTATAGCTGCCCACGGGTAAGCCAAACCTAAACTGAAAATAATAGCTAAGGTATTAGTAAATTGAATAATCGCCATCTGAGAGAAATTAAGATCCGCGTAAAAGCGGTGTTCATCTAACGCTAAATTGTTGAAAATGAGGTTGGTGGTTTTGGTTTTGATAAATGCCCACATCAGCAAGTATAACGCTAAGTATAAAACAATGACGACACTCGCTCCGCTGGAGGCCAGCCAAATCATCAATGCCGATGATTCGTTGGCGGCAGATGCTAATCCTGCAAACATGGCAAAAAACATGCCTATCATCATCATGGCTGTCGATATGCCAGCGGCAATCGCCATGGCGATGAGATAAATAATAAACATTTCAGAGATTTTACCGTTATAGCGAAACGGCGTAGTGCCCATGCTGCTGTGGTTGATGACAAATTCGTAATATTTATGTTTGATCAATGGAATGATCAAACCAAATGTCACAATAATCAATAGTGGCCACAGCAACACTATTTGGAATGCTTCGCCATAGCTGGCTTCAAAGTTAAATCGTATGCCGCGAAATGACGTCATGCGTGCGTTAAAGGCAAGGGCTCGGATCACAATCCAAGGTAATGCAATCACAAATATCAACATTACCGGGAGTGCGATAATTGGCATGCTATTGACGGCAAAAGAATATAAAACAAACAATACAACAGCAATAATACGGCCTTTTAAAATATTTAAAGGTTGGCCATGGTATTGAAAACCAGTGCCATTGATTAAGGTATTGGTGTGAAAATATTGCTGTGTACGTACTTTCGCCCAAGCTGAGTAAATACCAAGAGTGACAATCGATAACGCGATGTTGACTATCCAAATTTTAAAGTATTCACCCGCCTGTCCAGTAAAGTTGACGCGGTAATAAGCGGTTTTTTTATTGGCTAATCCAGTACTGTTAACTTGGGGTTGATCGTTTGACAAGGCGGACTCCGCAATTTGCATGATTAAGATTGATAAAAGAATTAACAAATAGCTGTTAACAAAATAAAGCTGAAGATAATATCAATTAGCGGTTTGTTGGGCTAGATTTTCTCGCCTTTGATGAAACCCTAGACAAAAAAAATGAGCCATATGGCTCATTTTTTGTCGAAGCTATGATTAAGCAGCTTGCGCAACGCTGGTTTCATTTTCAGCTACGGCTGGCTCCGGTTTCTTATTACCTAAGGGTAATACTTCACGGCCGAGCTCACCATTAATAACGGTCGCCATAGCGGTATAAATAGCGCTCGCGCCACAAACAATCCCTTCAAAGCCTGCTAAGGTGCCAATAAAAGCAGAGCCGGTGAAATCTCGTGCCGCCAGTAAGAAGAATAAAAGGGTTAGGCTAGCAAAGATAAATTGCGTTGCTTTATTGTGGCTTAGGGTTCCGACAAACATGAATGCGGTAAAAATCCCCCACATTAAAAGGTAAAATCCCATGTAAGCATGAGGGGTGGCTTCTGCTAAACCTAGCTCCGGCAAAATAAGTAATACGACTAAGCTGATCCAGAAAAAGCCGTAAGAAGTAAAAGCGGTTAAACCAAACGTATTGCCTTTTTTAAACTCTAACACGCCTGCTATTATCTGAGCCAAACCGCCGTAACACAGCCCCATTGCTAAGATCATGGCACTAATAGGAAAAAATCCTGCATTATGAATATTCAGTAATACTGTAGTCATGCCAAAGCCCATTAAGCCAAGTGGGCCTGGATTTGCGTAGTTTGTCGACACGTTAGTTTGTCCCTTTAAATTAGCAGAGAGTGAAAGTGCGCGAAATGTAGCAGGATGTAGATCACATTCCTAGCATATTTTTTAATATTTTAACGATTTAATCTGACTGTAAAATACTGGTTTCAAAACTGCGCAAACTTACTAACAATTCAATAACAAAGTTAACGGGCCTTGGCACTTTTCAGTGGTAATTTGTTTGTTTTGAGTGTGTTTTTATCGGTTGTTTTAGATTTTAAAATAGCGTTTAGCACTGTTTTTTTTTTAATATTTAATGCTATGTTTTTTGTTATTCAATATGGCTGGTTGATATGGCTAAGTTGACTCTTTTTTCAAACTTATTCGCTGGGTTTAGTGCGTCGTTGATATAACTTTTAGTCAGTTTTTTGGCTTTTTTGTTTGATTGTTAGCCATATTAATGAGTGTCGGGCTTAAAAATCGTCTATTTCGATCCAGTTATCAAAAAAATCGTATTTTGACTAAATATGCTTTATTGGTGAATTGTTAGATGTTAAATTCGTCGCCTTTAATGGCGGTTTCTATGGCTTTGCAAATCATTGACCATAGGATATGTTGTTATAATACTGTTCAATAATGGTTTGGCCTTTTTGATTGTTACGCTTCATTAACAAGGTTCATACTTCATACCAACGTCAAGGATTGCGAAATTATAATGAATGCTATACCCACATTAGAAGTTAAGGCACTGCATAAAAAATTCGGTAATAACGAAGTCCTTAAAGGTATAGATTTGATCGCGAACCAAGGTGATGTCATTTCTATCTTGGGATCATCAGGCTCTGGTAAAAGTACATTTTTGCGTTGTATTAATTTATTAGAAATGCCCAATGCCGGTGACGTTTATGTAAAAGGTGAGCTGATCCAAATGAAACCTTTGAAGAATGGCGAACGTATTCCAGCAAATCAAAAGCAGGTTGAAGCCATTCGCGCGCGCTTAGCCATGGTGTTTCAAGGTTTTAACTTATGGTCTCACATGACCGTATTAGAAAATATTATTGAAGCGCCTGTGCATGTGCTGGGCATGCCCAAAAAACAAGCCATTGAAGCGGCGCATGAATACCTAAACAAAGTTGGGTTATATGATCGCCGCGAATATTATCCTGGCCATTTGTCTGGCGGCCAGCAGCAGCGTGCAGCGATTGCCAGAGCATTAGCAGTAGACCCTGAAGTAATGTTATTTGACGAGCCTACCTCAGCGTTAGATCCTGAATTGGTTGGGGAAGTGCTTACGGTAATGAGAAATCTAGCCGAGGAGGGACGCACTATGTTAGTGGTGACCCATGAAATGGCATTTGCTCGCGATGTATCAAATAAAGTGATGTTTTTACATCAAGGCTTAGTTGAAGAGCAAGGCGAACCGGAGCAAATTTTTACCCAGCCAAAATCAGAACGCTTTAAACAATTCATATCATCTGTGTATTAAGAGAAGCATTACTATACTAAAAAAGCGTTACCGCTTGATATACACGACTGATAAACAAAATTATAAGTAGTACAAACACAACAACAAACCTGTTTAACTTGTTAGCAAACGAAAAGGGAAATCAGATGAAAAAATTGATCATCGCTGCAGCTATGATGCTTACTGTCGCAGGCAGTGTGCATGCTAAAGAATGGAAAAATGTACGCATTGGTATTGAAGGCGCTTACCCTCCATTTAGTTGGACCGAGCCAAACGGTGAAGTAAAAGGTTTTGATATTGATATCGCTAATGCCCTTTGTGAAGAAATGAAGGTGAAATGCACTTTAGTGAAACAGGATTGGGACGGCATCATTCCTGCACTGTTGGCACGCAAATACGATGCGATTATCGCGACCATGGATATTACCGAAGAGCGTAAAAAGAAAGTTGCGTTCTCAGATAAATATCAACATATTCCAGCGCGTTTTGCTGCGAAAAAAGGCACCGCCATTGAATTAACAGCGGAGTTTATGTCTGATAAACGCATTGGTGTGCAACGTGCAACATCGATGGATACTTATGTGACAGACAACTTTCCAAAAGCGCAAGTTAAACGTTACGGCACGGCAGATGAGGCTTATTTAGACCTTAAATCGGGCCGCCTTGATTACGTGATGATCGATTCTGCTGCTATTTCTGATGGCCTATTGAACAAGCCTGGTGGTGATGCATTTGAATTTGTTGGTCCAAAATTAAACGATCCACGTTGGTTTGGTGAAGGTGCAGGCATTGCGATGCGTAAAAACGACACTGAACTAAAAGCCAAGTTTGACGCAGCTATTAAAGCGATTCGCGCCAATGGCAAGTATAAAGAGCTACAAGATAAGTATTTTGACTTTGATGTTTACGGCGACTAATTGCCAAATTTGATAGGGGGCTAAGGCTCCCTTTTCTTTCAAGCACATGTAAGTACTTATTATGTTGTTAGACCTACAAGGCTATGAAAGCACTATTTTGTCTGGTGCTTGGGTCACATTACAAGTGGCATTATTGTCATTATTCGTTGCCGTTGTACTAGGCATGCTTGGCGCGCTGGCAAAGTTGTCTTCTATTACTTTTTTGCGCTGGTGGGCAACCCTCTATACCACAGTGATCCGTGGTATCCCTGATTTGATTTTAATGATGCTGATCTTTTTTGGTGGTCAAATCTTCATTAATGAATTTAACGTTACGATTAATGATTGGCTCAATGAGTATTTTCAAGGGCAAGACGCTGCTCATGAATGGGTCAGTTATTTACCGGATTACGTTGACGTCAGTCCGTTCTTTGCAGGCGTAGCGACGATAGGTTTTATTTTTGGCGCTTATATGGCCGAAACTTTTCGTGGTGCCATTATTGCAGTCGATAAAGGCCAACTAGAAGCTGCAAGAGCTTATGGCATGAGTAGCTGGATGGTATTCCGCCGAGTGATGTTTCCGCAAATGATGCGCCATGCCTTACCGGGCTTTGGTAATAATTGGTTGGTTTTGCTCAAAACAACGGCCCTTGTTTCTATCATAGGTTTAGAAGACATGGTGAAAGCGGCCGGCGATGCGGGTGGCTCGACACAAATGCCATTTACTTTTTACTTTGTGGTGGCGTTAGTTTTCTTAGTCTTTACCGCTATTTCGACCAGCTTGTTAAGTCATGCTGAGAAAAAATACGCAATAGTGTCGAGGTAGCCAATGTCATTAGAAGCTTTTTTTCTTTGGTTTAGCCAGTTTGAGTATGTTCAGTTATTGATAAACGAGTGGCCACTGTATTTATCTGGTCTTTGGACCACCCTTTGGTTAGTTGCCTTATCCTTATTCCTTGGTTTATTTATTGCTGTGCCTGCGGGCATCATGAATAACAGCAACAATTGGGCGATTAAATTTCCTGCGTGGGCGTTTATCTACTTTTTCCGTGGCACACCATTATTGATTCAACTGTTCCTGATTTATTACGGAGCGGGTCAGTTTTTGGCAAATAATGAACATCCTATTGCGTTAGCCATATGGCCTTGGTTTCAAGAAGCCTGGTTTTGTGCCTTATTGGCCTTTACCTTAAACACCGGCGCATACACCGCAGAGATAGTGCGGGGCAGTATCAATACCATGCCTTCAGGTGAAATTGAGGCTGCTAAGGCCTATGGTTTAAGTCGGTTTAAGATCATGTCGCGCATAGTGCTGCCTAGCTCGTTTCGACGCGCTTTACCTGCATACAGCAATGAGGTTATCTTTATGCTACATGGCAGTGCGTTAGCAGGGGTGGTCACTATCGTTGATTTAACGGGCGCCGCACGGATTGTAAACTCACGCTACTACGCGCCTTTTGAAGCCTTCATCACGGCCGGCATACTTTATATGATGACAACGTTTGTGATTGTATTCTTATTTAAAAAGTGGGAAGCGCGCTGGCATAAACATCTCAAGCCGCTCAAGGTATAATCATGTTGAAAAGGGCCCTTCTGGCCCTTTTTTCTTTTTATGGGCGGGTATTCGATGTTTGAATTAGTAGCAGATGAAGCGGATTTTGTGGTGATCAATAAAGCCGACAATTGTAATTTTCACAGTGAAGACGGCGAAGCTGGGTTAGTGGTTGAGGTTGAACGTGCCTTATCTTTGAAGTTATACAGCGTGCATCGACTCGATAAAATGACGTCAGGAATTTTAATATTGGCCAAGTCATCCACTGCCGCGGCAGCCTTTACGCAATTGTTTGCGCAGCGGAAAATGAGCAAGTTTTACCTCGCCTTAAGCATGCAAAAGCCCAATAAAAAACAAGGGTTGATAAAAGGCGATATGGAAAAAAGCCGCCGTGGCAGTTGGAAGCTAACTAAAAGCCAACATAATCCAGCTGTTACCCAATTCTTTAG
This sequence comes from Motilimonas sp. 1_MG-2023, assembly GCF_030547455.1. Classification (NCBI taxonomy): domain Bacteria; kingdom Pseudomonadati; phylum Pseudomonadota; class Gammaproteobacteria; order Alteromonadales; genus Motilimonas; species Motilimonas sp. 1_MG-2023. The sequence goes on from NZ_JAUOPX010000018.1 coordinate 65,264, forward strand.
TCAAAGCTTAGTGCCCGGCATTCGCCTTTATCTACTTAAGCCCGCCACGGGTAAAACCCATCAGTTGCGTGTGGCGCTGAAAAGCATTGCTGCTCCTATCTTAGGTGACATGCGCTATGGCCAAGATGAGAGCGATCGCGGCTATTTGCATGCTTACCAATTAAGCTTTCGTTATGGTGAGAAAGATTACTTCTATCAAGTTGCTCCTAGCCGTGGCGATTGGTTTATGCGCCCTGAATGTCAGCAGCAATTACAGGCATTAGGCGATCTTAGTCATTTGAATTGGCCAGAAATAAATACGACTTATTCATAGCCTTTTGAGGTAGTGGTAATTGTGTAATGTTCTCATAGCGTTAAAATTTCTGAAACAAATAGACCTTTTGTAGTTTTGTGTTACTTGTTGATTGTAATCGTTTTTTTATATTTATGTTATCTTGATTTAAAGGGTGTTTTTACGGTGTAAAATTCGTTGACTTAACGTACAGGGGGTTTATAATCTTTTTAGCTTGAAAGTACGGTTTATATTTATGCGCACCATCCGGATTAAAGATTTACCTCTTAAATCCTGTTTTCATAAGTAATAGCAACACTTCCAGCAAAACAACGAGCTCGATGAGCTTATTACTCTTGATTTACAGGATATAGATTATGTCTAATACAACTACTGGTACAGTAAAATGGTTTAACGAAGCTAAAGGTTTCGGTTTCATTCAACAAGAGAATGGCCCTGACGTTTTTGCTCACTTCCGTGCAATTACTGGTACTGGTTTCAAAACTTTAGCTGAAGGTCAAAAAGTTCAGTTTGAAGTTACTCAAGGCCAAAAAGGTCCTCAAGCTGAGAACATCGTACCGCTATAATGGTGCATTTCTGATGGCTCACTATTAAGTAGTGTAGAATCAGAAAATGATGTTAACAGTTGATAAAACGAGACGATAAGTCTCGTTTTTTTTTCCTATATTTTAGCGTTGGCACTCAATGTAGACATAGTAACGTGAGTCTGCTTGCATAAATTGCTCTAAAATTATTACTGCACGACCAAACACTCGCCAATCATCACCCTAAGTAACATACGGTCTCGTACGCCAGATTGATATTTATTCGCCTGATAATTTCTCAGTTTGAAGGGATTCACAACTGGTTAACCAGTTTACGTAGAGCGGATTTATGTTGCAGCAAAAGTACTACCTTTCACCTTTTTTACGTTTTATTGGCGTCAGTCTGGTTATATTAACCTTGTCGCGAATGGGAGTAGCCTTTTGGCTTAATGAGCGCATTGAGGGGGAGGAAGCTTGGCTACAAATACTTCTTCAAGGGCTCTGGGTCGATTTTTCAAGCTTATGCTGGCTGTTGATATTACCTGCGTTTATCCATTGCTTAATCCCAAATCAGGCTACATGGCAAAAGTATTGGCTGTTCGCCTTGCGCTGCTGGTTTGTGGCCAGCCTATGGTTATTGGTTTATATGGAACTAGCCACTCCCACCTTCATTTCAGAGTATGATCTACGACCGAACCGTCTGTTTGTTGAATACCTATTTACCCTAAAGAAGTCATCAGCATGTTATGGCAAGGATATAAATACCCGCAATAACACGGTTAAGTATTCTGATTGGGCTATCGGTGAGTTTTTTAAGCAAGCAAAACAATCGAGTTATTGGGATAATACTATTTTTATTGTGATAGCCGATCATGATCATGACAACAGCCCCAAAACGGGGGCATTAGTACCAGTCGATCGTTTTCACATTCCGGCTCTTATTTTGGGTAAGGGGATTACAGCACGCCAAGATCAGCGTTTAGTTAGTAATATTGATATGCCACCTACGCTGCTCTCTTTGATTGGGGCAAAAAATGCCTCGCCTATGTTAGGGCACGATATGACCAAAACAGTGTTGCCAAGCCAAGAGCGAGCTTTAATGCAGTTTGATAAGAACTTTGGCTATTTAACCAATAACAAACTCATTGTTTTTGCGCCAGAAAAAGCGCCTCAGGCGTTTAACTATGACGCTGCAAGCAATCAGCAGCTTGCCACCACGATGACAACCGACGAACAACTTAATGCCCAGGCGCATGCGCTTTGGGGCAGCCGTGCATATCAAAAGGGTTTATATCAAGCGGTTAAATTAGCGCCTTAAAGGGCTAAGCGGGATAGTCCATCATCGACTATTCCGCTTAATCAAGGACGATGGTTTGGGTCCTAAAGTAAGTCTGTTATTTATGCTCGCTTAGCAATGCAGGCTATGCTGAAGTTTGGCTGCTGGTTAGCAGCTTATTTTGCTGACTCGTTCTAAGCATTACACCCAAAAGGATAGTTAAAGCCAGTATACTGGCCACTAATGAGCCAATAAAAACAGCGTAATAATCGAAGTATTGTGCAATTAGACCCACGCACAAACTGCCTACTAACATGCTCAGCTGCTGTGCGCTGCTAAACAGTGTGGTGCCCAGTCCCATTTGACTACGCATTAAATCTTGCATCACAATCATGCCAAGACTGGCGGTTATCGCAATAAAAATGCCATTGAACAGTTGCAGTGCAAGTAACTGCCAAATGTTTGTCAAAACAAGCAGGCCGCTGTAATAGATTATGCCAGAAATAACGCCGACGATAAGTAGTCGGGTTGTCCCTATTTTATTTGCTAAGCTACCCGCTAACACCATAAATGGAATTTCCACAAATGCAGCCATTCCCATTAGATAGCCAGCCCATTGTGCGCTGTATGTGAGCTCTTTGGTAAGGTAGATAGGTAGTGCTGTAATATACATATTGTTAGCAGAAAACATGGCGAGCGTGCTAAGTAAAAACAAAGCAACACCTGGGATCAGCAGCCAATGCTGGGCATTCGGTACCGGCTCATCGTTGCTGCTAGGTCGGTCTGCTAGAGATTTTGAGTGATCAGGTAGATAGCTGATTAACAACAACATCGATAATGCCAACAGGCCAGAGCAAACAAACGTGGCGGTAAAGCCTAATTGCTCTTTGAGTAAAAAGGCGATGGGCGGGCCGACTACCCAAGCTAAGGCTATTCCCGCACGCATCACTGATAAAAATTGCGCGCTGTTATTGTTCAGCTCTTTATCGGCGTAAAGACGGCCTAATGTGAAAATTTGTGGTAAGGCTGCACCGCCCACACTTAAGAAGACAATAGCGGCGACAAGTGCGATGTAATAATCACGGGTAAAAGCAAGAATAACCACGCCAATAAAAAAGCTAATTTGTGCTGCGCTTAGTATGGCGCTTCTGCTCCAATGTGAATCAGATTTTTTACCTAAATACATCGAAGCAATCACACTACTTAGCACCATCACCACTAAGAAAACCCCCATCTCTAATGGTGAGCAGCCAATAGCATCTACCAAATATAAGCTAGTAAGTGGAAAAACAAGGGCCGTGCTGAGACCGGAAATAAAGGTCGTGACTATAAATATTATAGAGACGGGATTTTTTATCATGTTACTGCCTTAATTAGGGATTATTTTGGTCAATCTGATGGCGTTAATGTAGGTGTTTGACAGGGGAAAAGTGATTCATTTGTTTCAGCTTCTGATACTATAAGGTCGTTCGGTTGGGCATAAATGAATAAATAGAATAAAGAAGTAGGAATGAAACCTTATATTGAAAAAATGTGTGGCGATCACACGCGACCTTGGCGAGTGATGCATTACCAATGTACAGAGAGTCATTTCGATTGGCACTACCATCTAGAGTACGAAATAGTGCTTAAGCGCGACTGTGCTGGTAAGCTGTTCGTGGGCGATGCTATTTTGCCATTTAGCCACAATACCTTGGCTTTATTTGGCCCTCATTTACCTCACACCAATACTATCGACTCACTGCTCAATAATGCTGTTCACAATGATACATTTGTGATTTGGTTTAGTGGTCAATGGATTAATAGCCTGATTAAGCTACTGCCGGAATATCAAGGGATCCAGCGCATGCTAAAGCGTGGCAATCAAGGGCTTTTATTCAGTCAGCAAGCCGCTGAACAAGTTTATCAGCACCTTCAATTTCATGCTCAGTCCAGTCCGCTGAAACAAGTGAATGATGTTCTTGCTATTTTAGCTATCATGGCTGAGTCATCTGAGCAAAAATTAATCACATCCAGCTCACAACCCTATGTTGAAGAAACCGAAAAACAGCATAACAAGCTGACGAAGGCCACCGCGTTTATTGAGCAGTATTATCACACACCGATCCTTGTCGATGACTTATGCCAACATTTACATATGAGTAAGAGCAGCGTTTATCGCATGTTTGAAAAACATTTTAACAACAGTTTTTCAGTGCACCTTGCCCAGTACCGTATTGGCAAAGCTTGTGAGCAGTTGATTAATAAAAATCAGGCCATCTCAGCCATCGCTAATCGTGTCGGGTTTAATAATTTGGCTAACTTTAATCGTCAATTTAAGCGCTACAAAGGCATGAAACCGAGCGAGTTTCGCCAGCAGTTTTCGCAGTCAAAGTCATGAAGCATAGTCAGCGAAATACAAAATAGGTAAAATAGTGTTTTTTTTACTTTGAGTTTTTCAATGTCCAGCCAAGCCAGCCAAGCCAGCCAAGCCAGCCCTACATTTGCTAAAGCAGTTTATGATTTAGCTAGCATCGCACTTAACGAGTTAGAGCAAGCTCACTTAGATGGCAGCGTCTCTCGTACCCCAGTAAATCAAACTCATTACCTTAATGCTTGGGTGACTAAAGCGATTAAAACACAGCGTTTTGCGCATTGTGTCGCGGCTGTTTTATTGGTCTGGCAGCAGCAAGGTCGAAGCTTGGGTAAACATGCTCAACTTAAACAGACGTTTGAAAATATCGTTAGAATTTATGGCTCTTTTTTGTCTGAGCAAGGCTCTCTCGCCAAGGTATATGAAACTCAAATTGACGCATTATTTGATCAATTAGCGGAGACGGGTTGGTCGTTGATCACTGACTCAGTTATTGACCGAAAAATGAAACGCAATAGTGCCGGAATGGACTCTTTGGTGATCTGTCGTCAGCAATATGAACGGGCCATACACCCTGAGGAAAAGCGGCTTATTCGACCGTTATCTTGCTATATTCGTGGTAATGTCGAGCAGTTAATTTCATTAGCTCTAGCGGAAAATTTGCTACTTTTTAAAGTAACGGATTACAAGTCTAAGGTGAAATATCACGGAGAATACATCATTTATCCAAGTAATAATGGCCCTTTTTTAGCTCAATTTCCCGCCTAATCAACATCACTTATTTTCCTGACGAGCCTGCATATTATTAATGTGCGGGCGTTTGCATAGTTTGCTTAAAAAATAGCTTTTTAATCGATTTTTTTACTCGTTTATCGCGTTATTTTACCACTCGTCCGCATAAAAGCTAATATCCTTTTTATCCACTACTATTGTATTAATTGTTAATTAGTTCGATTTAAAGCTGAGGCGCCTTATGTCATTTTCCATTAAACAAGTGTTTTTATTGATCTCATTATTAGTGATATTAGGCATGGGGTTGATGACGTATTTACTCTGGCAAGCCAGTGGTCAGATGCAGCAGTTCGGTTTACAACAGATTCAAGCTAAAGAATTACAATCAGATATGTTGATGTTACGACGTCATGAAAAAGATTTTCTATTACGCAAGAATGAAAAATACATCGACCAGTTTAACCTGCGTTTTGAGCAAATGACGCAGCGCTTAGATTGGTTCAAGCAGTCTTTAGCGCCTGATAGCCATATTCAAACTGACATCCATAACAGTCAGGCTTTGTTAAGCCAATATTCGGCTACTTTTCAGAAATTAACAGCAGTCGATAAACGTATTGGTTTAGACCATAGTCAAGGTCTACAAGCTGCGTTAAAACTAGCCGAAAATAATGTTTATCAAAGCGTACGCTATGTTCAAGATACCAGCAAACAAGCTGATATTATTAAGTTAATATTGCTTGAACAGCATTTTATGGCCAGCCGAGATATTGATTTACATCCTGAGCTTAATCAGCATATTGCCGTTGTTAAAACCAACTTTTCTGATCCTAATAGCTCTCAACATCAGGCAGTCAGCGCTTTTGAACAGGTCAGTAACCAATTAGTTGAATCGCTTATTGAACGTGGACTTGATGAACAGTCAGGGTTAAGGGGAGAGTTAAGGGGGAATATTCATCAAGTGGAAGAAGAGATAGCGCAATTAAGTGACTTATTAGCGTTACAGTCAGTTGCTGCGCTGGATCAAGGTCGTCTAAGTGGTATCAGTATGGCCGCGTTATTAACGACTTTGATAGCCACATTTTTAATTTGGCAATCTATTCGTGTGACTAAGCGCTTAAAATGCGCAACTTCACGTATGGAAGACATTTGCAATGGCGATGGCGATCTTACTCAAAAAATTGAGATTGAAGGCAAAGATGAAATTGCCCGCCTTGCTCATGCGATTAATAGTTTTATTCGCACGACAGCCACGCTGGTAATAGAGATAAAAAATAAAGGTAATATTGTTGGTAGCAGCGCACAAGATAGTGTGGAATTGTCGAACAGCTCTAGCCAAGCCATAGAAGAGCAGCGCAATAAAACCTTAGCTGTTGCTAGCTCTGTAGAGCAAATGATGATAGCTGTAGAGCAAGTCGCCGCGCACACTGAGCAGGTATCCCACAGTGCTGAGCATGCTGATGTCATTATTCGCCAAAGTGATGAAGCCATGCAGCAAGCCCAAAATCGCATTGATAAATTGCAGCAGCAAATAACACAAAGTGTTGATAACATTTCATATTTATCACAAGCGAGCCAAGAAATAGGTCAAGTAGTTGCGGTGATCCGTGAAATTACGGAGCAAACGAATTTATTGGCTCTCAATGCTGCGATTGAAGCGGCGCGAGCGGGTGAATCAGGTAGAGGCTTTGCTGTTGTTGCCGATGAGGTGCGCACGCTGGCGCAGCGTACACAAACATCCACTGTCGATATTGAAAAAATTATTACACAATTACAGCAAGCCGTTCAGCAGTCTTCTAGCTCAATGCAAAGCGGTTTAACACTAGTCGATGGCACTGTTGAGCAAGTCAATCAAGCCAGCGAATATATAAAACAAACGCGTTGTGAATTTGAAAAAATAAAAAACATGACCGCACAAATAGCCGTTGCAACAACAGAGCAAAAAAGCACGGTTGCTCATGTTAGTGATGCCACTCAGAGTATATCTTGTGCTGCGGAACAGTTATTAGCTGATGCACAACGTAGTCGGACGAGTAACCAAAATTTACAAACTCATGCTGCAGAGATGCAGCATGATGTCGCCCGTTTTGTGGTTTAGAGTGAAAGAAGTGAAGCTAGCGAGTGGGTTTGATTTATAAATTACTTAGTGATTGAATAATCTGTGCTTGTATTTTCTGAACATCAAACACATCTTGCTGACAGGTATCCTTGGCGTAACATTTTGGCTCTCGTGGACACTGGATACCGCGAGCGCAAATTAACCTCGCTTCATTATTTATACCGCGTTCAATCCAGGCAATGTTAAGGATTTGAGCCACGCTGAGTAGGATTTTTTTTATTTTTGCTGGAATAATCGTTTCTCCGCCGTTTTTCATACAAGCTAATTTAAGTTCAGTGGCGATAATGAGACTGTCATGCCCTTGTGCATCCAATGCAGGGTTGAGATCGATTCCAGTACAAAGAACATGATGGTTGCCCGCCAAATCTTCCACTTTAATTGATTCGCAGCAATAGATTTTTGGGATTTCACCTTGATTTAATATCGATATTTGCGCAGCTGTACCAGTAGACGACGTATTTATCATGCGAAATACCGACCAATGCTGGCAAGGATCGTTAACCAAACGCATATTGCCCCAAGGCAAAGGGATGCCATTGCCACGGTACACTGCTTTGAGTTTACCAGGGGCATAGGCATCAAAGTAATGCCAGTGCGGATAGGGTGATACAGCCGTCATCCGCCGCATTACCACAGATTCCGACACCGCTAAATATTCACTGACATTGATCTCATAGCCACGACGATCAAGTAATTGGCGAAAGGGTACTTTAGGGCAAAGCAAGGCGCCGGCAAAAAAACTACATTCAAAGTCTCGCCAAGCATGGAGTATATCTTGGGAGTCTAACGTGGCAGCAGAATGTTGCTGAGAGTGATCTTCGTGTAAGCCATAGCTTTGGTTGCGTCCCGCTACCATCACGCTTTTCACGCCATCATTATTGTGTAATACGCAATGACCGATATGCACGGCCAAATCATATTTTAAGCGGGTTTGTTGCTTTTTAAGTTGTTCATTGAGGTAAACCGTTGCCGGTGGCTCGAAAAACGAGCTGATCACTCGTTTTGATTGTTCGCCTTGATCGTCAATGATTTCTTCACTAGCGCGGTCAAACCACTTAACGGTTAAACCTACATTTTCAGCTATTTCAACTAAGTCTTCGACATGCAGAGGCATTTTTTTATGGCCAACAGACTCAGCGGCACGCTCGAGATCAGGAAAATGATTTTGATGGTGCTCTTGATGAGCGCGGATCAGCAAATGGGCAAATTGTCGACCTGTGGTACCGGTTTGCGACAGCATTTCGGGTATGGCAATTTGTAGCACTTCATCAGAGAACAAGAAGCTTGGCTCAAGCGCCATGCCACTGATGCCACCATGATTGCCTTTGGCCGGAGTAATGTCTTGTGGTTCCGGTTCATCATCTAAAAACCACTGCACCTCTTTTTGAAATACGGTAGCGATGACGGTAAGCATTTCTTCACTGGGGACACGTTTACCGCGCTCGATCATCGATAAGTATGAGACTGATGGCGCTTCTTCTGCACTGACTTTAATGCAGCGCGCAGATAAGTCTTCCAGTGTAAGGTTATTTCGCTTGCGTAAATTGCGGATTTTTGTGCCAAGAAAGTGCGATTGACGGAATAAACTTTTACTATTTTTCATTTTGTAAAATTTACACTGTGAAATTTCTATTGTGAAATTTTAGTCAGTCTTCCTCTACACTTCCATTCAGTGAACAAATAAACACCAATTATTGCTCACACTTTAACCATAAACCGCCTGATCGTATTTAGAGGAAGAGGCCATGAACCAAGCGCTTAAAAAACAATGTGAAATTAATCAGGGCTTCTATCGCTTTATCAACGAAGAAGTTCTTCCCCTTACTGGTCTTAATTCAGCGAAATTTTGGGATGACTTAACGGCATTAGTCGATGAGCTTGCCCCTGAAAATCGCACTCTATTAAGAACACGTCAGCAGTTGCAGGACCAAATTGATCAGTGGCATCGTGCTAATCCTCAATTCGATATGGAAAGTTACCAAGCCTTTCTTCGTGAAATTAATTACTTAGTTGATGAACCAGCCGCTTTCACTATCACAACTGACAATGTTGACCAAGAAATTGCAGAATTAGCGGGTCCGCAGTTAGTGGTTCCAGTAATGAATGCTCGCTTTGCACTCAATGCAGCCAATGCGCGTTGGGGGAGTTTATACGATGCGTTATACGGCAGCGATGCGATCCCTGCTGATTCAGGGTTGGCACCTTGTCGTAAATATAATCCTGCTCGCGGCAAACATGTAATTGATTTTGCAAAAGACTTTCTCGATCAAGTGTGTCCTTTAGAAAAAGGCTCCCATCATGATGTGGCCAGCTATACGGTGTATTTCCAGCATTTGTTAGCTTACTTTCCCGATGGCTCTGAGTCAGGCTTAGTGTCACCTTGCCAGTTTGTTGCTTTCGCTAACTCAAAAGCCGATCCTAGCTCTATTGTGCTGAAAAATAACGGTTTGCATATTGAAGTTGTCATCGACCGACAAGGCTTTATTGGCCAGCACGACTTATCAGGCATTGACGATATTAAAGTGGAAGCCGCCCTTAGTACCATTATGGACTTTGAAGACTCCATTGCTGCAGTAGACGCCAATGACAAAATTGCCGCATACCGTAATTGGATGGGGTTAATTCAAGGTAACCTAACCGCTGAGTTTGAAAAAAACGGCCACATAATGGCGCGCCATTTAAATCCCGACAAAATTTTCAATTGCAAAAATGGTGAAGAGTATCGCTTGCATGGTCGCTCGTTGTTACTTGTTCGGAATGTTGGCCATTTAATGGACACCGAGCTGATGCAAGATGCCCAAGGTAATTTTGCCCCTGAAGGTATCATTGATGCCGTGGTAACCAGCATGATTGGTATGTTGGATCTGCAACATGCGCATGATGCAGATATGAGCAAACGCGATATTCATAATAGTCGTACTGGCAGCATCTATATTGTTAAACCGAAAATGCATGGCCCTGAAGAAGTGGCATTCACCTGCCGTTTGTTTGGCCGCGTTGAAGACATGTTAGGGCTGGCGCGCAATACCATCAAATTAGGCATTATGGATGAAGAGCGTCGCACTACTGTTAACCTTAAAGCCTGTATCTATGAAGCGAGAGAGCGGGTATTTTTTATCAACACAGGATTTTTAGATCGCACCGGTGATGAAATTCATACCAGCATGGAAGCGGGGCCTTTCCTACCGAAAAATGAGATTAAGCAACAGGTGTGGATCCAAGCTTATGAAAACGCCAATGTCGATGCTGGTTTAGCCTGCGGCTTTCCTGGTAAAGCGCAAATAGGCAAAGGTATGTGGGCGATGCCCGATGAAATGGCTTCGATGCTAACAGCAAAAATTGATCATCCTCGCTCAGGTGCGAGTACGGCTTGGGTGCCTTCACCCACCGCAGCAGTGCTACACGCATTGCACTATCACCAAGTAAATGTAAATGAAGTGCAGCAGCAACTCAAAGGACGCACTGCTACCCCATTATCCAAAGTGTTAACTATTCCATTAATGACGGCACCGCAAGGGTTGACCCATGAGCAAATTGAAAATGAGTTAGCTAACAATATTCAAGGCATTTTAGGTTACGTGGTGCGCTGGGTTGAGATGGGGGTTGGCTGCTCAAAAGTGCCAGATATTAATAATATAGGCTTAATGGAAGACAGGGCAACCTTACGTATTTCTAGTCAGCACATCGCTAATTGGTTAAAGCATGGGGTTTGCACACAGCAGCACGTGGAGGCCGTAATGGATCGCATGGCGCAGCAGGTAGATCAGCAAAACGCGGGCTTAGCGGGTTATTGCAATATGAGTCCAAATACCGAGCAAAGCTTAGCATTTCAAGCTGCTAAGGCCTTAATATTTGAAGGAGAGCATCAACCAAGTGGCTACACCGAGCCATTGTTACATCAATATCGACAACTCGCGAAACAAGCTTAACGCCGTCGCGTGAAGTTGTACTGAAGGAAGGTGCCCACTGAGTTGAGTTCAGTGGGCGAGCTAAAAAGATCGACACCGAAAGTTGGCGAACAGTCACAAAATAAGTGAGATACAACCCGCTTGCACATGGCTGAATAATTCTGCTATGGCCAGCGCACAAACCATAGGATAAAAGAGGCGAAATATGATGACTTATACAACACAAATGACTCATGCCAGCAATTTCTTAGCGCAACAAGGTGATACATGGCGCGCGATTAACCCTGAGTTTGTCGTAAGAATGCGATTACAAAATCGCTTTAAAACTGGGTTGGATATCGCACAATACACCGCAGATATTATGCGCCGTGACATGCAAAGTTATGACAATGATGCAGGCCAATACACGCAATCTTTGGGTTGCTGGCATGGCTTCATTGGTCAGCAAAAAATGATCTCAGTTAAGAAGCACTTTGGCACGACTAAAGGTCGGTATTTGTATCTATCAGGCTGGATGGTGGCAGCCATGCGCTCTGAGTTTGGTCCATTGCCAGATCAATCGATGCACGAGAAAACTTCGGTGCCAGCGTTAATTGAAGAGCTATACACCTTTCTAAAACAAGCCGATGCTCGAGAGTTGAATCATTTGTTTAAAGATTTAGATAGCGCAAGACAAGAGGGCGATCATGTCAAAGAGCGTGCTGTGCAAAAACGTATTGACGATTTTGAAACGCATGTCGTGCCCATTATTGCTGACATTGATGCTGGTTTTGGTAATGAAGAGGCTACCTATTTGCTAGCTAAAAAAATGATCGAAGCGGGTGCTTGTTGTATCCAAATTGAAAACCAAGTGTCTGATGCTAAGCAATGCGGCCATCAGGACGGTAAAGTGACCGTGCCACATGAAGACTTTTTAGCCAAAATTAATGCGGTGCGCTATGCCTTTATGGAGTTAGGTATTGAGAACGGTATTATTGTGGCGCGCACCGACTCATTAGGCGCGGGGTTAACACAAAAAATTCCAGTTTCACAATTCGCGGGTGACTTGGCAGATCAATACAATGGGTTTATTGACGGTGAAGAAGTAACAGATGTAAGCAGTTTAGACTCAGGGGATATGGTGATCCGCCAAGGAGATAAATTGATCAAACCAACTCGTTTAGCCAATGGTTTAGTAAAATTTAAAGCCAATACGGGTGAAGACAGAGTGGTTTTAGACTGCATTACTTCGTTGCAAAACGGTGCTGATTTATTGTGGATTGAAACCGAAAAGCCTCACGTTGAGCAAATTGCAGGTATGGTGAATCGCATTCGAGAAGTTATCCCAAATGCTAAGCTGGTATATAACAACAGCCCGTCATTTAATTGGACACTAAACTTTAGGCAACAAGTGTTCGATGCATGGCAAGAGCAAGGCAGAGATCTAAGCAGTTATCACCGTGAAAACTTAATGAGTCAACAGTATGATGACAGTGAGCTAGCCCAAGTCGCGGATGAGAAAATTCGTTGCTTCCAGCAAGATGCGTCTAAACAGGCAGGTATTTTCCATCACTTGATTACCTTACCAACATATCATACAGCAGCGCTGTCAACAGATAATCTTGCGAAAGACTATTTTGGCACGCAGGGCATGTTGGCGTATGTGGAAGGGGTACAGCGACAAGAAATCAGACAAAGTCTCGCCTCGGTTAAACATCAAGACATGTCTGGCTCTAACATTGGTGATGATCACAAAGAGTACTTTTCAGGCAATCAGGCACTGAAAGCATCGGGACAAAATAATACGATGAATCAGTTCTCTTAAAGCATCCACTTAATAATCAAAGCGGTTGGTGTGTTTACATCAGCCGTTTTTTATTAATAAAGCTTAGAAATCAGGGAGAAAATGATGGGACAAATAATTAAGAAAGTGTAAAAACAAAAAAAGCTGACCTAAGTCAGCTTTTTTTACTAAGTAAAAACTCTTAAATTAAAGAGTTGTTACGTTAGCAGCTTGAGGACCTTTTTGGCCTTGCTCTAGGTCAAAAGAAACTTTTTGACCTTCAGCTAGCGTTTTGAAGCCTTCAGAAGCGATTGCACGGAAATGTACGAATACGTCAGCGCCGCCGTTATCTTGAGTGATAAAACCGAAACCTTTATCTTCGTTGAACCATTTAACGATACCAGTTGATTTAGACATGTTTGTCTCCTAACTTTTCAAAAATAATTCGCATAAAATGCGTTGTAGTAGCCAGAAAAGAATTATTTATGTGTTGCAAAAACTATGTAAGGAAAGACTTCATGACACTAACTGATTAACAGATGGAACGAAGGTTTCTAAAGCATAACATTGTAGTATTACATATAAACAAAGGTCTGTCTGACAGGCCGTGTACGATATTAACACAGCTCAAGACAAAGTAAACAAGTTAAATGCAATTATAAAAAATTAATTGCGATGGGATTTTGTGATGTCAATTGCCGTACCGTAAAGGTGCAGGTGTGATGCACGTATTAGTTGCGATTTTACTTAATGGTTTTTATTCGCGATTAGGGGGCGCACCGCTAACGAGAGTAAACTCATCTATACTCACTAAAGCCCTAGAATTTGCTGTCTACCGTTGAGGTTAGCTATGAGAGAAGCCCTTATCGTTACTATGGTTTTTATGCTGGTACTCATACCTAAGGCAGCTTGTTCCAATCCTGCAATGCCCAGTCTGTCTTCACCTGCGCCGAATAGCAGTGTCATAGTGGCGACTGACGAGTGGCCTCCTTTTCGTATTAGTATTGATAAGAAAGGGGGGTTTACAGGGTTTGATATTGACTTGCTACAGGCTTTAAGTGCTAAAACGGGGATCCAATTCAATGTTAAGCGTTACCCTTGGGCGAGGGCCTTAAGTCACATGGAGATAGGTCAAGTCGACATGATGGTTGGGCTAGCTAAAACGGCCGAACGTGAACAATTTATCGATTATATACCAACAAGTTACTATCATTGTCGGCCCGCTTTTTATACGCAAAAAGACATCCCTAAGCCCATTAATAGTTACCAAGATTTGTATTTTTATCGTGTTGGATATGTACTGGACTCTGCCTACTTTGAGCCTTTTGACTCTGATGATGCAATGGTAAAACATGGGGTTCCAACAGAAATTCAACTGCTTAGAATGGCTAAAAAAGGGCACTTGGAAGTATTTATTGGTACAGATTGCCAGGTTGAGTATGAGATAAACAAAAGAGGTCTTTGGCAACAATTATCCAAAGCCGCTTATCAACCCAAGCAGGATTTGGCGCTGTATATTGGTTTTTCAAAATTATCTAACCATCGCTACCTATCAAGTAAGATTGAACAAGCATTGAAAGAGCTAATGATAGAGCCTGAATTTACTGAAATTAAAGCTCGATATTTTGGTCGTGAAGATCTGTATTAAGGGCCGCTCTTCTTAATTATCAATTCTCTAGTTGTGGCGCCGTTAGCATAGAACTTTGTAGTTTCAAGTTTTGCTGATTAATCTTGAAATTGGCATAAGCATTTTGCAAGCCGTGTTTTAGTTTTGTTCAATGATTTGTAAATGGTGTGATTATTAATATCTAACTCTGTATTCTAGTCGAGTTAAAGCGACATATGCTCACGATCTAAGTAGTAAGAGGTGTATCATTGCATGAATGTTAAACTAGATAGCCATCCAACTAGTATTAGCCGCTATTATTTGCTTGTGTCGTGCTTCCTTACGGTTTTAGTTGATACCTTAGTGTATTATTTTTTCCATAATGAAATCAGTGTGTTGAACTTAGTGATTTATTCACTTTTCTTTAATCTGCTGTTAGTCGTTTATTTTAACGTGAAAAGTTTAAACAGCACTATTACTCAACTGCACAATAGTAAAGTGCAGTTAGAGCGGGCAAATCGTCGTTTACATATTGATGTTGCGGCTTTGTCTGATCAGACACAAAAATATCAAACACTATTGAATAGTTTGCCTGACTTAGCTTGGGTAAAAGATACCAAAGGGCGTTTTCTAACAGTGAATGCTCAGTTTGAAAACGCATTTGGCATTAACTACGAAACGCTGATTGGGAAAACAGACTTTGATCTTTCCCATCCTGCGGATGCCAAACAATACCGCCAAGATGACCTGCAAGTAATGGAGACGGGGCAGCAACTTAGGCAAGAGTTTTTCGCTACAGCGGTGGATGGATCGCAATCTTGGATTGAGTTAATTAAAGTGCCGGTAGTGAAAGCAGGTAAAGTAGTTGGCACCGCGGGCACGGCAAGAGACATAAGTGAGCGCAAGAGAGCTCAAGAAAAGCTGGCACATTTGGCGCATTTTGATTCTTTAACGGGGTTGGCTAATCGTTATTCTCTAGAGCAAGACCTAACTAAATTACTGGCGTGTGAACCGTCGAGTTTACTGGTCGCTTTTCTTGATATGGACAATTTTAAATTAATCAATGACTCCATGGGACATGCCGCGGGAGACCAAGCGCTCATCGCAACCGCAAAGCGATTACGGCAAAGTGCCCCCGCAGATACACAAATTTATCGCCTAAGTGGTGATGAGTTTGTTCTAGTTGCTCAAGGCGTTGTTGGCAGCGAGCAAATTCAACGTTGGTCTACCGCCATCATGGAAAGTGTTTGTCAGCGTTGTGAAATTGACTCTTTTGAGTTTGACTTAGCGGTTACCATGGGCATTAGCCTTTATCCACAACATGGCATGGAATGCTGGGAGCTGGTAAAGAATGCTGATATTGCGATGTACCAAGCGAAGTTAGCGGGACGCAAGCGCTACCAACTGTTTTCCGAACAATTCGCCGGCCTCGCGCTACAACAAATTTCGATGGATAAACGATTACGTCAAGCAATTGAAGAAAAACAACTTTTTTTGCGCTATCAACCTATGGTCAATGGCTTAAATGGTACCATATTAG
This sequence comes from Motilimonas sp. 1_MG-2023, assembly GCF_030547455.1. Classification (NCBI taxonomy): domain Bacteria; kingdom Pseudomonadati; phylum Pseudomonadota; class Gammaproteobacteria; order Alteromonadales; genus Motilimonas; species Motilimonas sp. 1_MG-2023. Next base: position 81,373 of record NZ_JAUOPX010000018.1, read on the forward strand.
GAATGGAAGCCTTGATCCGTTGGCAAGACCCTGAGCGTGGTGAAATCAGCCCTGCTGGTTTTATTCCTTTTGCTGAGCAATCGGGCTTAATTTCTGATATTGGCAAATTTGTACTAGAGGAAGCCTTAGCGCAGCAGGCTCAATGGTTAGCATTAGGCCTATCCTGTGTTCCTATTTCTATTAATGTGTCTGGTTTACAGTTTCATCAACATGATCTTGTTAAAGATATTGCCATGCGACTTGGCAGTTCTAATGTTCCAGGATCATTGATTGAGCTGGAATTGACTGAAAGTATATTGATGAAGGATGAAGTAAAGCTGTATGAGACATTAAGTCAGCTACGTCAGCTTGGTTTGAGTTTGAGCGTGGATGACTTTGGTACTGGCTATTCCAATTTGGCCTACCTATCACGCTTCCCAATCAGTAAACTTAAAATTGACCGTTCGTTCGTTGACCATATTGATCAGAAACCCGATCAGCAGATTATTACGCGTGCCATTATAGAGTTGTCAAAAAATTTGGGTCTTAACGTAGTGGCTGAAGGCGTGGAGCGTAAACTCGAATTGGAGCAGGTTATCAGCTTAGGCTGTACTACCATTCAAGGCTACTATTTTGCCAAACCTTTACTTGCTGAAGAAGTGGCCGAGTTACTCACCCAAGAAGCGCCCTATATTAATGATTGTTAAGAGAGTGGTGCCTAGCATGGATTCACTTCGCCTATGCACCTGTCTCCCAATCACCTATCTGTTTAGTCTTAATTAATATATTGACTTAATTTTTTATAATTTTTAGCATCATGTCCCATTTATTTAGGTTATTATTAGGCCTAACAACCTGCTGGTTTAATTTTAACAGCGAATATCACTGCTTTTGCACTTAGTCTGTACTCGGGACATTACCAACACTATGATCCAACTGGAAAATATTAATAAGATATTTGGCAAGGGAGAACAACAAGTTGTCGCTCTTAATCATGTCAATCTTAACATTGAAGCGGGCCAAATTTTTGGTGTGATAGGGGCGTCAGGCGCGGGGAAAAGTACACTGATCCGCTGTGTTAACCTATTAGAGCGGCCTGATTCTGGCAAAGTCATTGTGGATGACACGGAATTAACCTCGCTAAACAAAACAGAATTAGGCCAAGCTCGTAGAAAAATCGGCATGATTTTTCAGCACTTCAACTTGTTGTCGTCACGCACAGTCGCCGAAAATATCGCCTTACCATTAGAGTTTGAACGTTATGAAGGGGCCAAAATCAAGCAGCGCGTCGCAGAGTTGTTAGCATTAGTTGGTTTAACCGATAAAGCGAATGTGTATCCAGCTCAACTAAGTGGTGGACAAAAACAGCGTGTTGCGATTGCGCGCGCATTGGCAACATCGCCTAAGGTATTGTTGTGTGATGAAGCGACATCGGCACTCGATCCTGAAACCACAAAGTCGATCTTGAATTTACTTAAAGACATTAACCATAAGCTGCAAATCACCATTTTGATGATCACCCATGAAATGGAAGTGATAAAAACGATTTGCGATCAAGTGGCTATTATTGATCGCGGCGAGCTAATTGAGAAAAATAGCGTGGCTGACTTTTTCTCACATCCGAAAACAGAATTAGCGAAACGCTTTATCGCGGCCACGATACATATTGAAATCCCCCATGACTACCAAATGCGCCTTGCTCCGTCTCCTCAACAGGGCTCATTTCCTTTAGTACGCCTTGGCTTTTCAGGGGCCAGTGTTGACGCGCCGTTGATTTCAGAACTTAGCCGTAAGTACCATGTTGATGTGAGTATCTTAAGTGCCAATATGGACTACGCTGGTGGCGTTAAATTTGGCTATATGCTCGCCGAGTTGTTTGGCGAATCTGAGCAAACAGATTTAGCCATTCAGTTTTTGCTTGAGCATCATATTAGCGTAGAGGTGCTGGGCTATGTCTAAAGCAGTCAGTTTATTTAGGCTATTTATCGGCCAAACGTCCATCTTCATTTTTTCCACTTATTATCTAGAGGTGCAGGCTAATGTCTGAAGCCATGATAGCGTTATTAACACAGGCCTTTGGCGAAACCCTAATGATGGTCGGGCTATCGGGCTTAATTAGTTGTGTATTTGGCATCCCGCTAGGCGTGTTATTACACAACACCAAAGCGGGAGAGCTGTGGGCGAATCCAACCCTTAACCATATTTTAGGTATTTCCGTAAATATTGGTCGCTCTGTACCTTTTATTATTTTGCTAGTGGCCATTATTCCACTTACTCGCATCATCGTTGGTAGCTCCATTGGCACCTTAGCCGCAACAGTACCTTTGACCATTGCCGCTATTCCCTTTGTGGCACGCTTAATTGAAGGGGCGCTAATGGAAGTGCCTTCAGGCTTAGTTGAAGCAGCCAATGCGATGGGCGCTACGCCATTACAAATTATTTGCAAAGTCTGCTTGCCAGAGGCCTTGCCGGGTATTATCAATAGCATTACCATCACTTTGGTTACCTTAGTGAACTACTCTGCCATGGCTGGCGCAGTGGGCGGTGGGGGGTTAGGTGATGTTGGTATCCGTTACGGCTTTCACCGTTTTGAGCCGCAAATACTCATTATTACTGTCATTGTGCTTATTGCATTAGTGCAGGTAATACAAATGCTAGGTGATTACCTAGTGAATAAAGTCGACCATAGATAATGGAAATCAAAATGAAGCTAACGTTAAAACACTGGTTTGGCTCGTCTGCTGTGGCAGCCGCGTTATTATTAACAGGTTGTGGTGATAAAGCCGTGACTGAGCAAGCGCCTGCAGAGGCGCCTGTCGCACAAGTACAAACCCTAAAAGTCGGTGCGATTGCGGGTTCTGAAGCGCAATTAGTCGAAGAAGCGAAAAGAGTTGCACTAGAGAAATTTAATCTCAATGTTGAAGTGGTCACTTTTACCGATTACGTGACGCCTAATATTGCCTTATCTGACGGCAGTATTGATGCCAATGCATTTCAGCACCAACCCTACCTAGACACCATGATCAAAGATCGTGGTTTCAAGCTAGCCAATGTTGCTAATACCTTTGTTTACCCGATCGCAGGCTACTCTAAAACCGTCAAAAATGTCAGTGAGCTTGAAGAGGGGGCTAAAATAGCAGTTCCTAATGACCCAACTAACCAAGGCCGATCGCTTATATTGTTAGCAAAGCAAGGTTTGTTCACCTTAAAGGCAGATGCAGGTTTAAATGCCAGTATTATGGATATTGTTGACAACCCGAAAAACTTCGAGCTAATTGAATTAGAAGCGGCACAACTTCCTCGTTCATTAGATGATGTATCGTTAGCGGTCATTAATACCACTTATGCTTCATCAATTGACTTATTACCGACACGTGATGGCTTGTTTGTTGAAGATAAAGATTCACCTTATGTGAACATTATTGCAACGCGTGAAGATAACAAGAACGATGAAAGAGTTGTGCAATTTATTCAAGCATTCCAGTCTGAAGTGGTTTACAACAAGGCTCAAGAATTGTTTCAAGGTAGTGTTGTAAAAGGTTGGTAAGACATAGCTTGCTATGTAAGTTGAAACCTTAGTAAACCATCGTTATAAGACCTATTGATTAGTTGGTTTTTATAGCGGTGGTTTTTAGCTTTATACCGCCAGTAATATCAACAGCTGAGCGATTAGCTTTAACCTTATGGCTGGAGGCGTTAAGGTTACTCTCGTGGTAAAGGTTGCTCCCAATATTCATATTTTTTGTAGTTTCACACTGGCTTTTCAGTCGATTATTAACTTACGATGGGGTTAAAATCAGTAATATTATAAATTATTTACAGAGAAAACGAGCATACACCATGCGAATGGATTGTTTACTTAATGAATGAGTTTAAAAACCTGATCATAAAATTATTTTATTTTATGAAAAAGAAACCGGGCCTTCTTGCCGTGTTGGCTTTTTGTTCAGGTGTGGCGAGTTATGTATTAGTTGAACGTAAAGAATCTCTCGCTCAATTGATGGCTATATTTTTGCTGCTCAGTTGGCTCTGGTTACTTATTGATAATTGGGCAAGAGATCGACTGGAGCGCCGTTTCGGTGTGACATTATCTCCTAACATTATGCGCTTCGCATTACAAATGGTGCATCAGGAAAGCTTGTTTTTTGCATTACCCTTTTTTCTCGCTGTCACTCAATGGGACCATCCCCAGGCCATTTTTACTTCCTTGATTGTTTTTTGCGCCTTCATTTCATTGGTCGATCCACTTTATTATAAAAAACTTGCCTTGAACCGCACGCTCTTCTCTATTTTTCATAGCTTTGCTTTATTTGTCGTATTACTAGTAACATTGCCCGTTTTATTTCATCTAACGACCAGTCAAAGCTTATCAACCGCATTATTAGTTACCATTGTTGTAACTATACCAAGCATAGGTATTTTTATGGCAAATGGTCACTGGTGGCGATTTCCTTTTATTATTTCATTGCTCTGTATATTGAGCTTGGTCGTTTGGATGTTACCTAGTTTTATCCCTCCTGCAGCCTTACGTTTAACAGCTATCACTTTATCTCATGAACTTGATCTCGAACAAAAAAAACCAGGGGATAGTATTAAAGAGTTAGATGCCGCAGCACTTCACCGCCTAGGGCTATACAGTTGGACCGCTGTTAAAGCTCCACGTGGCTTAAATGAAAAAATTTACCATGTTTGGTTACACAACCAGAAAGAAGTTGACCGTATTATATTGAATATTAGCGGTGGACGAAGTGAAGGGTATCGCGCCTGGACCCATAAAATGAACTTTCCAAGTAACGCGGAAGGTAGCTGGCAAGTTAAAGTGGAAACAGAGTCAGGGCAGCTGATTGGTTTAACTCGATTTACCGTTTTACCCTAAGGCTAGACTTGCGCGATAAAAGTAAGCGAACGAACGCAAATTAGTTTACCTAGTTAATTAAGCGTTCGTTGCTTGGGTATGACAAAGTAAGTTTTCTCACTTATAGCAAGTTGGTCGAGTTACACTTTAGGTTTTAAATGGATAATCCAGTAAGTCATCCCCACCAATAATCCGCCGAGTATGTTACCGATAGTGACCGGAATAAGGTTATGTAACACAAACTGCTTTAACGTTAAGTCAGCGTATAATGCGGGCTCTAGTCCAACATTTTGCCAAAAGGCAGCGTCGGCAAAAGTGTGAACCATTATCCCCATTGGCACCATAAACATATTCGCAATACTGTGTTCAAACCCTGTGGCTACAAACATAGCAACGGGTAACAGCATCACTACTACTTTGTCGGTGGCACTGCGACAAGAAAACGTCATCCAAGTGGCTAAGCAGACCAGCAAGTTACACAGTAATCCTAGCGCAACCGCTTGGGTAAAATCATGATGGAGTTTGTGCTGGGCAATATTCATTGCATTCACCCCCCATGCGCCGTTTGCCACTAAGTGAAGTTTGGCAAACCAAACCAACAGTACAAAAAAAGCCGCGCCAATTAAGTTGCCAACATAAACAGTGGCCCAATTTTTTAATAACTGTGAGCTGCTAATGCGACCACTGGCTCTGGCGATGGTAGTGAGTACTGACGAAGTAAATAAATCTCCGCCGCAAATTACCACTAAAATAAGCCCTAAACTAAACGCTAAGCCACCCACTAAATGAGAAATACCGTAGGCCATGTCAGCTGTGCCGATGGTCACCGTGGTGTAAAAAACAAAGGCGATGGAAATAAATACACCGGCAGAAATCGCCAGCACTAAAGATTGAAAGGGGTTTTTCGTTGCTTTATAGATCCCAACTTCTTCGGCTTTTTTCGCCATTTCAGTCGGCATTAGTGAATCAAACGGATTTTTTTGTGTTTCCAAAGTTCAGGCTCAGCTACAAGTGAATGAAAAAGGCCGACAGATTAACAAAAAAAGTGTGATCAGGATTGATAAATATCAGGAATATGAAAAATATCAGTAACAGTGAGGGAAAACCTGCTGCTTTCGTTCTTCACTATAGCGAGGCACAATTAAGTCCTAACGGCCAACTGGTTAGAATTGAAGTAGTGACAACAATCCTTCCAGAAGGGGAATGCTTGAAGCCATCAATCAACATTCATGCTTAAGCCTGCCCAATCACCTGCCGCCAAAATGGGTGGTGGATTGTCGCGCCGTGGGGGAAGGATTACCGACGCTGAAGTATCTCTCGCGCTACTTGTATCGCGGCGTGCTGCCAGACAAAGACATCATTAACATCACCAAGGATAACGTCACGTTTCGTTATCGCGATGGACAAACCAACCACTGGAAGCAGCGCACACTGCCAACACTGAAGTTCTTGATGTTAATGTTGCAACACGTGCTGCCCAAGGGGTTACAACGCGCACGCGATTACGGCTTTTTACGCGGTAACGCCAAAGCCATTTTGCACCAAATACAATGTTTGCTACTGCCGTTGTTGCAACAGCTACTGGGAATAGCGCCACCGAGCAAACCCACGCGCACTTGCCCGTGTTGCCAGCACAGCATGCAATGCATTGGCATCAGCCGACCGAGGTAGTTCAATCACATCAGG
>NZ_JAUOPX010000171.1:0-267 GCF_030547455.1 Motilimonas sp. 1_MG-2023
TCGCAAAGAAGAGTCCTCTTGCATGCCAGCTTTATTTGTACAAAGGGGCGGATAAGAAACGCAAAGGTAAGAGGCATCGCCGCACGGGTCAAAAGCATTCTGCTCAACACTTATATCAACGTTCAGCGGAAGAGCCATGGATGCTTGCCCCCCGCCATGTTTACAGCAAAACAAGTCGTTAAACTCTACTCCAAACGGATGCAAATCGAAGAATCATTTCGGGACTTAAAAAGCCCTGCTTATGGCTTTGGCTTACGCCATTGCCGG
>NZ_JAUOPX010000172.1:0-267 GCF_030547455.1 Motilimonas sp. 1_MG-2023
ATAATAAATAAGTAAATAAAAAATATAAATCTAACATATACTTCTATAAACAAATTCACCATACAACAAATAAGAGATAAAATATCAACAAAAATACTCCTTCTATAGACAAATCTATTAAAAACCTACATCAATAAAAAATAAACAGCTTAGTCTTAGGCGGTTATTTTTTGGAGTTTTTATAATCAATGCTGGTGCAATGTGAATCTGACAGCTATATCGACAAAACCAGTCGCATTGTTATGGCTCAGCCCGAGTTATTATTGA
>NZ_JAUOPX010000173.1:0-266 GCF_030547455.1 Motilimonas sp. 1_MG-2023
TGGTAGAGCAGTTGACTTTTAATCAATTGGTCGAAGGTTCAAATCCTTCACAACCCACCATATTTAAAACATCGGTTCGATGTTGAAGTAAGACATAAAATTCGGGTTGTTAGTGTTGCAGTTGAAAGCGTAGAGCAGAACTGCGAGAGTCAGCACAGGCATTCTAGAATTAAGATAAAAATTTAAATAAAAATTCGGGTTGTTAGCTCAGTTGGTAGAGCAGTTGACTTTTAATCAATTGGTCGAAGGTTCAAATCCTTCACAAC
>NZ_JAUOPX010000174.1:0-266 GCF_030547455.1 Motilimonas sp. 1_MG-2023
TATGCTTACCGTCCCAGACCACGACACGGTGCGGTAAAACATACTGTATCTGGCTAAGAGAGCCAGACACAGGCTGCGGCTACATGATATCGAAAGCGGTTAAATTAAGTTACCACGGCGCTCAAATCCGACAATGACACAGGCTTTAACAATACATGAGCTTTACCCAGCGACACTAACTGTTCTGGATCTGGTTCATTACCACTGATAATTGCCAAATTTTGTTCCGTGTTTTGTGCCCTATTTTGCTTGGCGGCATCAAACCC
>NZ_JAUOPX010000175.1:0-266 GCF_030547455.1 Motilimonas sp. 1_MG-2023
CCGGGCAAAGCACGGCCAAGCCCACCCGACATCCGCTTCGACAACACGATTCCGGCAGGGAGAGTAGGCGAGTCGGTTGATCCGGGTCGAGGGCCCATCCCCTTCGCGCCAGGCCTTGCTGACGGTGGTACTAGTACTATTAAACTCTTCCTAGGTACGAAACTATAACCTCCTCTTCACACTACAGCCCCCAGGCACCGGGCGCTTATGACGATCACACCTTAACTGGCCAGACCAATGGGCTTCAAGCTCTAGCTATTCAGCGA
>NZ_JAUOPX010000176.1:0-266 GCF_030547455.1 Motilimonas sp. 1_MG-2023
GAAGAGATAACAGAGAAAAAAAGAATTATTCAACAATAACATAAATATTCGAATCATCTGCATAATCGTAAAATCAAAAAAATACCCAAAATAAGAAGATGCACCAGACAATATATACGATAAACAATTAAAAAAAAAAACACCAAAACCTCAACAATCTTAAAAATAAGGCTCAACTCAAAAAAAGACCCAACGCGATCACAACAATCAAAATGAAGAAAACAAAGCATAACAATTAATCCAAAAAAAAGCAATTAACTAATAAA
>NZ_JAUOPX010000177.1:0-265 GCF_030547455.1 Motilimonas sp. 1_MG-2023
TTTAATGGTTGTTTTTTATCAGTTAGTATTGTTCTATAATTTTTATTTTTGTGTCTTGTTTTTTAACTTGATCTGCTTTATTTTCTTTTGTTAATAATTCGTCGATTATCGCTGAAGTTTTATTTTTTATCTATTTTTTTTTTTGTTTTTCATCAGCCTTGTACTTTTCATTTTGGTTCGCGTTTTGTAGTTTTTTCTACTTTGCCTTTGACAGTTCCTTCGGCTCAGCCTTTTCGTGTGTCTTATGCTGTTCTAAGTGCTGTAG
>NZ_JAUOPX010000178.1:0-264 GCF_030547455.1 Motilimonas sp. 1_MG-2023
TTCAATAGCTCTTTAGCTGCATTTTCGTCAAATGTTGCTGCGCTAAGTAATGCGTCCATTTTTGCTTTGTGCGCTTCACGCATCGCTTTACGCGCTTCTTTATCGCCGCCTCGTAGGGCTTTCATTTGCGTTTTCTGTGCTTCAAAAATAGCTTTAAGCTTCGTCTGCTGCTCGTCGGTTAAATCAAGTTTTTCGGCGCCGCGCTCAGAGAGTAAAAAACGCGCTTGAGAGTGGCCTTGCTTATCATGCATACCGCCTTTAGCT
>NZ_JAUOPX010000179.1:0-264 GCF_030547455.1 Motilimonas sp. 1_MG-2023
GGGTTAGGCAGTATGCCAACATGTTTAAATTATCAATGGTTTGGTCGACACATTCACGTCCCTTAATAGCATTATTAATCGTATCGCCGGCGCGATGAGCTGCGGCTACTGTATTCCTTGCTATATAGTCAATGGTGCTCCCCATCTCGGTGTAAGCTGTTGCAAACATGTCTGTTTCTTGTTGTTGGTTGGCTATGCCTTGGCGAGTTTATGATGCATTGAGAGAAAGCTATTCAGCGGCACTGGATAAAGTATCCACAGCGT
>NZ_JAUOPX010000019.1:0-86261 GCF_030547455.1 Motilimonas sp. 1_MG-2023
TTAACAAGGGGCTATCGCCACAAAAGGCTGAAGCAGAATACTTCAAAACTTATAACGAGGTGGCCAGTTTTAGTTGACCACTACACTTCCTTGGCCACTCGGATATATCCATCAGAAGGAACTAATCTTTCGCTAGCAATCTCTTAATAAAGTCTTGCTTGATTGGACCTTTTAGATCACTTGCTGAGATGTTCTCAAGGTGAAATGTGTCAGGAATGTCGCGTTCTAATTGAGTCGGTAAATAAAGTGATACCGTGTCTCGTTGCGTATTAAACACACCTATGATCTTCTCTTTTTTTGGGTAGTCTTGTTTACTCGCGGTTAGCCAGTCTTCCATTTCAGGGGTAAAGTGATTAACAAAATCATAAGGCATAGGAAACGATGGGAATGAGAAATCGGTTAGCATTTGTGGTAATTGAGTATCACCAGGTACGATAATCATACTGGTACGAACAGTGCCTTTATAATCATTTTTTTCAAATGGTAGCTCTCCAATCAGTACCATTCTTTCAACCCAACCGGATGTTTTATTGATCACCGCTTTAGCATAAATTTTTTCATCTAATTGCTCGCTTTCTATACGAACGATAAGGGTGCTTTCTAGTACTTTTTCAACCGTCAAGGTTGCCGATTTATTGCCATGAAAATTTTTTATCAGCACTTTTTTGTTAGGCTGTAGAGGAATGGCTTGGTAGAAATTAGGCTGGCTAATAAACTGTTTTAATTGTTCAATAACGTCATTATCTTGGCTCAGTTTCTGCCAAACGTCTTGATTATAAGCATGGAAATTTAATAATTCGCCAGTACTGGTTTCTAACTCAAAACGAAACCCTTGTTCCATTAATTTAGGTAATGGGTTTAATGAGTGGTAGGGATTCGTGCTTGAAAATTGCTGTGATCCCATATTCATATTTAAGTAATCAATTTTTACATCTATGTCGGTACGTTCAGTGACTGCTGTTACATGGTAGTTAATGAGTAAATCGGAGTACTGGCTGATGTTCTGGTCATTGACTTCAATTTCGGTGTCGATAAAAACGCGATGAGCAACTTTTTCACCTAACTTAGGCTTGAAAGTTAGTTGATTGCTTGTTGACGCGCAGCCTACAAGAGATAGCACGAGTATACAGGGGAGTAATTTATTCATATATTTTATAAGGATATGTTGGTTTTGGCGCGTAGTTATAATGCCTTCGCAACTCTAAGTCAAACCAATATCAATTAAAGATCAAGCTGATTCTTAAAGGAGTCAAAAAAGTTTTTAAGTTAAAAGTATTAGATGAAGAGGTGCTTAAATACAGTAGAAAAATGTCAGGATGAGAAGTTATTTAACCTGAAGTGTGGATTAGAGAAATTTGCTCAAAGCGAATCAAAATTAAATTTAACTCATGAATTATATTATTTGTTTGTAAGAGATTTAGGGCTTGCTAGAGAAACGAACCGTTCTATCACCGATCAATAATAGTTGTGATCAGGTGATAGAAGTAAAATTGGAGATAGATTAGTAATCTATTTTAACTTTGTTAGATACCGACTTAGCCATAGCTATGGCAACTTCAACGTTCGAGCCGCGACACAACGCCACACCCAAACGACGACTACCTGCTATTTCTGGTTTACCAAATAAGCGTATTTGAGCGCCTTTCACTTGCGCTAACGCTTCCGATATATTGTTAAAGCGAATGTTATGGGAATAACCTTCTCCTAGGATCACACTTGACGCCGCTGGGCCATATTGTGTGATTTCACCAATAGGTAAACCTAGAATAGCGCGCACGTGCAAGGCAAATTCTGACAAATCTTGTGAAATCATGGTTACCATGCCGGTATCATGAGGGCGTGGTGACACTTCACTGAAGTAAACGTCTTCGCCTTTAATAAACAGCTCTACGCCGAAAAGTCCGTAGCCACCTAAGTTTTCGACTACTTTTGCTGCCATGTCTTGGGCCTTTTCGAGTACGCTGTCAGCCATAACTTGTGGTTGCCATGACTCACGGTAATCACCATCTTCTTGACGATGGCCGATGGGGGCACAAAAGTGAATGCCATCTACCGCACGAACAGTCAGTAGGGTGATTTCATAATCAAAGGGCACAAAGCCTTCAACGATGACTTTACCTTTTCCGGCACGACCGCCTTCTTGAGCGTACGTCCAGGCGATATCGATATCAAAGTCTTCACGGATAACGCTTTGGCCTTTGCCTGAGCTGCTCATCACAGGCTTAACCACACATGGCAAGCCTATCTCTTCGACAGCGCGGTCAAAGTCTTCTTTATTGTCTACGAACTGGTATGGAGAGGTTAGGATTGCTAAGTCTTCTGCTGCTAAGCGGCGAATACCTTCACGATCCATGGTCAAAGACGTGGCGCGTGCAGTAGGCACAACGTTAAATCCCTTTTCTTCAAGTTCGATTAATTTGTTGGTCGCGATGGCTTCAATTTCAGGAATAATGAAATCAGGCTTTTCTTGCTCGATAATGGCTTCGATAGTACTGCCATCTAGCATGTCTACAGTATATGAACGGTGTGCAATTTGCATTGCTGGAGCGTTCTCATATCGGTCTAAGGCTATGACTTCAATGCCAAAACGTTGAAGTTCAATGGCGACTTCTTTGCCAAGCTCGCCCGATCCTAATAATAATGCGCGTGTGGCATGGGTACTGTGTGCTGTCCCTATCATTTGTATTATCCCTTGTGAAAAGTGCGTATATTTTATCTGGATTAATCCGGTAATTATAGCGTTAAGTGAGTTTTACTAAGTCTAAATTGAGGGAATTGAGCTGTTTCAGTAAGCTTAGATAATGTTCGGCCATATTAATCTTTTGCTCAGTTTTATGGGCTAAAATACTGCGTTTAATATCAGTAATGTCATAACCCGAAAAGCGTAGCTGAGAAAGCGCTGATTGCAGTGCAGGTAAGCTGGGGTTGTAGGCAACATTTTCTGCGTATCGACCAACAAATAGCCGCTCGTCAGATGTGATCAATCCAATGGCATGATAGTAACCCGTGTAAGGCGCATAACTTGCATTGGCGTGTTTCACTATTTCGTCGTTCAAAGGGCTTTGGATCGCTCCAGTAAAAGTTTGCAGTGGCTGCTCAAATAGAGTAAATTCATTGCCCAAATCATCAGGGCCAAAGCTATCGGGCAGTAGTTTGGTAAAGGCTATTTGGTCTTTACCCAATACATAAACTTGTAATTGATGAGGCTGGGCTATCTCGCGAATAAATTGGCGACAGTGGCCACATGGACTGGCGTTAACAAACAACTGGCTAATGCCCGTTTCACCATGCAACCAAGCATTGTTGATAGCCGATTGTTCACCATGCACACTTTGACTTAAGGCTTGGCCGGCAAACTCCATATTTGCGCCTATGTATGCTGCGCCGCTATGACCTATCACCAATGCGCCCACGTTAAAATTTGACACTGGGGTGATAGCAAATTTTGCGGCAAAGTTTAACCATTGCGGCAAAGCTTCTGGCTGGGTTTGTATTGGGGCAATTACGCTGGCAGGGATTTGACCACTAAAACTTTGATTACCAAGTGCATTCGTTAGCGCCTGTGCGTCGTTTGGCGAAAGGGTGGTTAAAGCTTGGTTAAAGCGACTATTGTTCATTGCTACCTCGAGGGTTGTTAAGGTAAAAATAGCATATAAAACGCAAAAATGAGTGGCGCAAGAAATGCCATGAGTACAGCACATAATATTAGGGCAAGAGAGGAGTAAGCGCCGTGTTGTTCGCTATGCTCTATCGCGCGAGCTGTACCTAGAGCATGGGCAGCGGCGCCCATGGCTAGCCCTTGTGATGCTTCATCTTTTACGCCTATTCCCTTTAAAAATGGCAAACCTAAAGCGGCGCCGACGATGCCAACAATAATCACCACTGCGGCGGTTAGTGCAGGTAGCCCCCCTAGCGATTGCGTGATGCCCATGGCTACGGGAGTGGTTACAGATTGCGGTGCTAGTGATGCCACTACGCTATGATCAGCTCCTAATAACCAAGCCAAGGGGATCACGATCAGTAATGATGACGCAACACCAACTGTACAGGTAAAGAGTATTGGTTTTAACTGCTTGCGGATTTGCTGTGCTTGCTGATAAAGGGGTAAAGCAAGGGCCACCACTGCCGGCTCTAGCAACCAAGAAAGGGGAGCGCTTCCTGTTGCATAATCGGCATAAGGTATATCAAAGGCAATAAGCAGGGTAATTAAGCTAAGCAGCGACAATAACACTGGGTTAAACAGTGGCAAGGGGTAATGTTGATAGAGTTTTCGAAAGCTGAAAAAACACAGCAAGGTTAGGGGCAATGCCAACCAAAACATATATTAGTCTCTTGGATTTATTCGTTGAAAAACATGGCCAACAATCGCCATCACAATAAAGGTGCCAAAGGTAATACTGGCCAATAATGCTGGCCATTGGGCAATGACTAAATCAAAGTAATTAATTAATCCCACACCAATCGGGATAAACAGCAGGGCCATGTATTTTAACAAATAGTGTGCGCCAGGCTGAACCCAATGCACTTTAACAACCCCAGTATTAAAGCCAATAAATAGCACAAGCATGCCGATGATACTGGCTGGAAAATTAAACGGAAGCAGATAAGCAACTGCTTTTCCACCAACTAAAGCAAGCAAAATAATGGCAAATGCTCGAACAATTGAAAACATAACACAGCGTCTTTCAACAAAGGAGAGAGTGATTGTATAAGAGTCGTGGCTGCTAAGCGACCCGATAATGAATAAGCGAGATTAAGAAAGTGTCATCTCATCGGTTAATTTCTGTTTGCTGTTAACGTTTTGAGCATAATTAGCCTTTGAGATATAGCGTTTTTAGTATTTTAGTTCAACCCCTAAGCTAAATTGGCTGTCACCATAGCCGGGTATTTGCCCTGTACTGTAAAGGGTTTTAACTTGAACGTCGCTATCGACGTCAAAGCTCATGCCAAAGCCAACTGCGATATCTTCTTTCTTTTGATTGATCTGCTTATTCTGACTGTAAAACTCGTACATGGCTTGAGTGTGCGACATTTGACTAAAAGCAATACTATTTTTATCGTACAGTTGACCGAAAACTTCAAATTGAAAATTGTTGCTTGGCGTAGATATCAAAGGTAAAGCCACTAAATCATAAAGGGTGGTGTCGTTGAATGAGCTGCGCGTGATATCTGTGGTGAGTTGCGTTCTATTGTATACCTTAGCGAAGGTATTAGATAAGTCCTGGTATGTGCTTTTAGGCAAGTTAAGTAAGTAGCTTTTGGTTTTTAGAATTTTTGCGTTAAAGCTGTCGCTTTCGTTCGCACTAGCTTGTGAAGATGCCGCACTGAAAACTAACAGCGCCGCACAAGATAATGTGTATTTTAGATTACTCATGGTTAACTCCCCATATACCATGACATCAATATACACAAGGAGTCGGATAAAAAAATATCAGCTTAGTGATTGTTTGAACAGGATCTGTAAATTGGATCACAAATGAGTGAATTTTGCGATCTGGCGGCATACTTTCCATTGTTCTTAATGCTGATTTTTTATCATCATTACTTAAATTGATGAAATTAGGTATTAATATCTATGCTAGCCAATATTTTTTCACTGCGCTCAGTTAAAAGCCTACTATTTTCGTGCCAACTAATGATTGTGTTATTGCTTTCGATAAGCAATGTGGGTTGCATTAACAATATCAACAACTTAAACAAGTCTGATTTTGATATTGAGGCATTAGATGAGCAAGGCTTACTTAATGGCGTGGCGGTCGATTTTGAATTTTGCGTGGCAAATAGTAAGGCCGTGATGGCGCAGATAGCGGCTCGCTATCCTAATTTACAATTTATGACCAGCAGCCCTGGGCGCATAGGTTGTCACGTTCAAGAAGATGGTCAAGGGGAGCAAGTACTGGTGATCGGCTCCACGCTGGTTCCACAATACCGAGAACATTTTAGACAGCTGCTGGCGAGTGATGAAATCACGGCGGTTAAGCGGGTTTATTGGGAATAATTGGTCGTTAAAATAGTTTTGAGTGCAACGTAAATGCACTCAAAAACGTGATCGCTAATCGTTAATTAGCTAGTTGTTAAAAGCTATAACTCACTGGCGTATTGATGAAGCGCCTTGATTATTTTGCACTTGCCTTCATGTTGCTGATGCTCAAGATATAAATCTTCCAACTCACTTATGAATTTAGGGCCTTGCTGGTCGAAGTAGGCTTTACAATGATGTTGCCAGCGCACTAGTTCCTCTTCATTTAAGGTATGTGGGAAATTACGGGCCCGATAACGAAATAGCATTTCAGGTAAGCGCGGATCTGTAAAGTTAAACTCCATTGCCGCTAAGTTAGTGGGGTCAGCATCGCGCACCACGGTTAGTAAGCTTTTATCACCTTGACTCAAAAAGCCTCCCGAGTAAATCATACAGTCAGGATCTTGTGTTTCATTTGGCGTGGGTGGTTGTTGATATACTTCAACTAGTTTTTGTTTCAGCTCAGGGTGTTGCGTTAATAAATTGAGTGATTGACGGCATTGTTGGCGGTCAATACCTAACTCGTCAGCCCGTTGCTCGGTGAGTGTTTTGGCGGTGGCAATAACCGGACATTTATTAGTGTGCAATAGTTTTAATGCGGGTCTTGCGATGCCTTCTGGTAAGTCTTCCGTTTTACTGTATAAATAACGCTGAATTTCTGCCACGCTCATATGCAATAGGGGGCTTAGGTCTTTGTTGAGGTCCACCAGAATAACGGCATTGCGATTGGTTGGATGCCAATCAATGGCTTTTACGTAAGAAGCGCAGCCTTGTAGTGCTGGAAACATGCCAGATACATGCACCAAAGGCGCTTGTTTAATTAAAGACTGGTTAATGATTTCACCGACTTTTGTCTTGTTGCGCAAATTGAACAGATAATCGTATAACTTTGGTTGCGCTTGCTTGATTAACTTAGCCATGGCAATGGTGGCTCGCACATCAGATACCGCGTCGTGGGCACTTTCGTGACTGATGCCATTTTCTTTGGTTAACAATTCAAGGCGAAATGAAGGGACGCCTGAGTCTTGGTCAACGACCCAATTAATGCCTTCAGGGCGCAGCGCATAACAAGCGCGCACCATATCAAGAATGTCCCAGCGAGAATTACCGTTCTTCCATTCACGCTCGTAGGGGTCGTAAAAATTTCGATATAAACAATTACGGGTCACTTCATCATCAAATCGAATATTGTTGTAACCAACCACACAGGTATTAGCTTGGCTCATTTCATTGTGAATTTGCTTGATAAAAGTTGCTTCGTTTACCCCTTTTGCCATGGCGCGTTGTGGGGTGATCCCGGTAATTAAACAAGCCATGGGTTGTGGTAGGTAATCACTTGGCGGCTGACAATAAATCTCGACGGGATCGGCTATTTCGTTTAAGTCGTAATCCGTGCGGATTGCGGCAAATTGCGACGGTCGGTCGGTGGCTGGGTTAAGGCCAAAAGATTCATAGTCGTGCCAAAGCAGAGATGGTGCAGGGTCTATCATGCAAGTCACTTGATTCAAACAGTTAAAATTTATTTGGCATCATACCTGAAGTCAGGGCGTGAGATGATAATTTCTACTCAATTCGTTAACAAAATCTGTCATCAGCGATAATTACGGCTAATCTTAAAGATAGAAAGTGTGCAGGGAGAAGCGTTATGGAACAAATTACCATTGCTAGTTATATGAATAAGCGGCCAGTGACATTTACAGTGGACGATCCCGTCGCTCATGCGGTCGAAAAATTACTGCGTTCAAATCAAATTGGTGGGCCTGTATTAGACGCAGAAAAGAAAGTGATAGGCTGGATTTCGGAGCAAGATTGCTTGAAAAAAATGATTGAGTCCAGTTACCACTGTGAAAGTGCTGCATTGGTTGAAGATATGATGCGTACAGATGTGTTGTCGCTACCCGTTAACGCCAGTATTTTAGATGTCGGTCAACAAATGTTACAGCAAAAACCTAAGGCGTATCCCGTAGTGGACGAAGGACGATTAGTGGGCATTATTACTCGTCGCGACATTCTTAAAGCGATTGATGTGCATTTATCGGCTTGTTACGTTAAAACAGCTTAATGAGGCTTAGTGCAGCTTATTAGTTGGCTGTATTGGGGCATCGCTTTAATTTAAAGGGCTTAACGGCCCTTTGTATTTATCAATTTCTTGATTTCTGCTAGCATCGGCGACCTAAATTTCATGAGGGCCGAGTTTTGTCAGACGCAGTTAACGCACTTAAACAGCAAATTTCCCTTTGTCTTAAAAAAGATCAGTTTCGTTTGTTACGCCGCATGGATGGTGCGCTGAAAAAATCCGCTGGCCAAAACAGCGATAAAATCCTCGAAAAAATAGCGCAAGATGCCAAGCGATCGAGTGCTATTCGCCAATGGCGCAGCGACAACCTACCTAAGGTTACTTACCCCGAAGCATTACCCGTAACGCAAAAACGTGAAGATATAGCGAATGCTATTCGCGATCACCAAGTGGTGATTATTGCCGGTGAAACTGGCTCAGGTAAAACCACGCAAATTCCAAAAATATGTTTAGAGCTTGGCCGCGGCGTGAATGGCTTAATCGGTCATACTCAACCAAGACGCTTAGCTGCACGCAGTGTGTCAAATCGTATTGCTGAAGAGCTCAACAGTGAGCCGGGCAAAACCGTAGGCTATCGTGTGCGCTTTACTGATCAGGTGAGTGACGAAACTTATATCAAGCTCATGACCGATGGTATTTTGCTGGCCGAAATTCAGTCCGATCGTTTTTTGAATCAATACGATACCATTATTATCGATGAGGCCCATGAGCGCAGTTTAAATATCGACTTTATTTTGGGTTATTTAAAGCGTTTATTGCCTAAACGCCCAGATTTAAAAGTGATCATTACATCGGCGACCATCGATCCGGAGCGCTTTTCAAATCACTTTAATGACGCCCCGATCATTGAAGTATCGGGCCGTACCTTTCCTGTTGAAGTGCGTTACCGTCCTCTTGAAGATACGGATGGCGATCAACTTGATGGCATCATGGAAGCGGTAGATGAATTGGGCCGTGAAAGTAATGGCGATATCCTTATCTTTCTTAACGGTGAGCGAGAAATTCGAGATACCGCTGACGCGCTGCAAAAACGTAACTTACGTCATACTGAAGTGCTGCCCTTATTTGCGAGGCTAAGTGCCGCTGAGCAAAACCGGATATTTGCGCCTCATACTGGTCGTCGTATTATCTTGTCGACCAACGTGGCGGAAACGTCTTTAACGGTGCCGGGGATCAAGTATGTGATTGACCCAGGGACGGCGCGTATCAGCCGTTACAGTTATCGCACCAAAGTACAACGCTTGCCTATTGAGGCGATATCCCAAGCCAGTGCGAACCAACGTAGCGGTCGTTGTGGTCGTGTCAGTGAAGGTATTTGTATTCGTTTATACAGTGAGGATGACTATAACAACCGCAGTGAATTTACTGATCCGGAAATACTGCGTACTAACTTAGCCTCGGTTATTTTACAAATGCTGGCATTGGGCTTTGGTGAAATTCAAAAGTTCCCATTTTTACAAGCCCCCGATGCGCGCAACATTAATGACGGTATCAAATTACTGGAAGAGCTTGGCGCGGTTAACAGTCAAGAGCGTGACCCAAGAAAACGCCTAACCATGATCGGTCAGCGTCTGGCTAAACTGCCTGTTGATCCACGTTTAGCACGAATGATATTAGCGGCGCAAGATTTTAACTGTGTAAATGAAGTGATGGTGATTTCGGCGGCATTGAGTATTCAAGATCCGCGTGAACGGCCGCTGGATAAGCAGCAAGCTTCTGATGAAAAACATCGCCGCTTTCACGACAAAGACTCAGACTTTTTAACTTTTTTAAATCTTTGGCAATACCTCAAAGAGCAGCAAAAGTCCTTGTCTGGTGGTCAGTTTGGCAAAATGTGTAAGAAGGAGTTTTTAGCCTACATGCGGGTGCGTGAATGGCAAGATATTTACACTCAGATCAGGCAAGTGATCAAAGAGCTCAATATTCCCATTAACACAGAGCCTGCAGACTACGATGCCATTCATTGTGCGTTGATCCCAGGCATGTTGTCTCACCTTGGCTTTAAAGATAAAGACCAAGAGTATTTGGGCGCGCGTAACAGTAAATTCTTTTTATTTCCCGGCTCTGGCTTATATAAAAAGCAACCAAAATGGCTATTGGTGGCTGAGCTGGTTGAAACGTCGAAACTTTATGGCCGCATTGGCGCACGCATTCAGCCGGAATGGATTGAGCCACTGGCGCAACATTTAATTAAGCGCAGTTACAGTGAACCCCATTGGTCGAAAAAACAGAATGCGGTCTATGCCCTTGAAAAACAAATGCTCTACGGCATTCCTGTGGTGGTTAACCGCAAAGTATTATATTCCGACATTGACCCTCAATTATGTCGTGAGTTATTTATTCGCAGTGCGCTAGTGGAAGGCGAATTTGACACTAAGTTTGAATTCTTCAAGCAAAATCAAGCGTTGCGTTTAGATATTGAAGAGTTAGAGCATAAGTCGCGCCGCCGCGATATCTTGGTTGATGACCAAGTATTATATGAATTTTACGATAAAAAAATTCCCCAAGACGTGGTGTCAGGCACGCACTTTAATGCTTGGTGGCGTAAACAAAGCAAACGCTTGCCGGAATATTTAAACTTTGAGCGTGAGCAAATGATGGCGCATGACGCCGAGCACATCACCGGCAACGCTTACCCAGATTTTTGGCACCAAAGCGGCTTTAAATTGAACTTGGATTATCACTTTGAGCCTGGCGCAGCCGATGACGGTATTACCCTTAATGTACCATTGGCAATTATTAACCAGTTAGAAGACAAAGGTTTTGATTGGTTGATCCCCGCGCTGCGTGAAGAGCTGGTGGTAAGTTTAATTAAATCATTACCTAAATCACTGCGCCGAAATTTTGTCCCGGCGCCAAATTATGCCAGTGCCGCGTTAGCGAACATGTCACCGGACGATGGTCGTTTAACAGACAGTTTAGCAAAACAACTGTTGCGTATGACTGGCGTGCGAGTGGAGCCCGATGCGTGGGATCTCAATGCCATTCCTGAACACTTACAAATGAAGTTTAAGGTGCTCAATAAAAAAGGCAAGGTACTCGCACAAGGCAAGCAGCTAGGTGAATTGCAATTGCAATTACAAGGCGAAGTACAACAAGCCTTGTCGACGGTAGCGGATAAAGGCATAGAAAAAACGGACATTGTGGAGTGGAATTTTGGCGAACTCAAAAAAGAGTTTGTTAAAGATCACGGTGGTTATGAGGTGAAGGCTTTTCCTGCGCTGGTGGATAAACGCAGCAGCGTGGCCATTGAGTTATTTGACAGTGAGGAGAGGGCGCGACAAGCCAGCCGTATCGGCATGCGCCGTTTGGTGTTATTAAATGTACCTTCACCGATTAAGTACTTGCAAAAATCGTTGCCAAACAAAGCCAAATTGGCCATGTACTTTACGCCATTTGGTCAGGTAAAAGACTTGATTGATGATTGTATTGCCGCTGCTGTTGATACCTTGTTGGAAAAACGCCCACTGCCAAGAACTGAGCAAGAATATGAGCAAGCAAGAGAGCTTGTTCGCGCTGAGCTAAACGAGCAAACCTTAGCCATTGCTAATGTGGTTGAGAAAGTGCTAACCGCTGCCAGTAGTGTTAACAAAAAGTTAAAAGGCAAGGTGGGGTTAGATATGATCATGGCCCATGGTGATATTAAATCGCAACTAGAGGGCTTAGTTTATAAAGACTTTGTTAGTGACATTGGCTATAGCAAGTTGCCGGATATTGAACGTTATTTAAAAGGGGTTTTACGCCGCTTAGAAAAACTGCCAATTGACCCCAGTAAAGATCGCTTGCATACCTTGGAAATAGAAGGGCTGCAAGCCCAGTATCATTCCATTATCAAAAGCTTACCTAAAGGCGCTGCGATCCCAGAGCAAGTGGTTGAGTTACGTTGGATGCTCGAAGAGCTGCGGGTATCTTTGTATGCTCAGCAACTAGGCACCGCTGTGCCAGTGTCAGCCAAGCGAGTAAAAAACCTGATCAACGAAATAAACGAGTCGCTTCGTTAGCCTACCTTAAGAAAACTTACACGCATTAGACTTTAGTCTAGTGCGTGTAAGCTGCTGATATATAAATTTTATTTACTAACTCGTGAATATTAATTCACATTTAGTGAGCATATATGTAAAATAATTCTGCTATTTTACGGCTAAACGCTAACTTAGAGTGGCTTTTAGACGGCTAAAACGGTAGGATACCTGCGAAAAAAGGCTAGCATATGGGCTTTTTTCAAAATAATAAAAAATATATAAGAAAGTGATGTAAATCCCATCCTTATTAAACCGCAGCGGTTATATCGAATAATTATCTGTGGAGATTGGTTTGCGACAGTGAAAGGATTTTTCAACTGTGGGCAGACTTTTTAGGAATTCACACCGAAATCCGGACGAAGTCCGATAGCTGTAAGTAGGTGTAAAAATTTCAAACAATAAAAGCTTGGGCAAATAATCGCCTTGGTTGGCTTTTGCCTGTTTAATTGGAAGGACGTGTCTATGACAAATAGAGAACAGAGCGCACAGGGTCTATATGTGCCAGAAATGGAACACGATGCATGTGGTATCGGATTTGTTGCTCATCTAAAAAACCGTAAGTCTCATGAGATTGTAACGCAAGCCCTAGACATGTTAGCTCGTATGGAGCACAGGGGTGGACAGGGTTGCGATCCTTGTAGTGGTGACGGTGCAGGTATCTTACTGCAAAAACCACATGAATTCTTAGTTGAGCAAGCGCTTAAAGAAGGGATTACCCTTCCTGCATTTGATCAATACGGCGTGGGTGTTGTGTTGTTTCCACAAGATGCAAACCAGCGTCAGCAGTGTCGCGAAATTTTAGAGCGTAACGTAGAACGTTTAGGCTTGAAAGTAATTGGTTACCGTGAACTGCCAACCGACAACTCTATGTTAGGCGCGGATCCATTAAGCACCGAACCGCATTTTGAACACGTATTTATTACCGGCGGCGCGGATTGTGACCCAGCGGTACTAGAGCGTAAATTATACGTGCTACGTAACTACACAGTACGTATCTGTTTAGAGTCTGTTTCTGGTATTGAAGACAACTTCTATATCAACTCGTTCTCTTACAAAACGATTGTTTACAAAGGTCAGTTAACCACTGAACAAGTACCACAGTACTTCCTTGATTTACAAAACCCAGGCATGGTAACGGCACTGGCGTTAGTACACTCTCGTTTCTCAACGAACACATTCCCAAGATGGCGTTTGGCTCAACCATTCCGTTACATTGCGCACAACGGTGAAATTAACACTGTTCGCGGTAACATTAACTGGATGAAGGCGCGTGAAGCGATCCTTGAGTCAGATTTGTTCAGCCAAGCTGAAATCGACATGCTACTACCTATCTGTAAAGACGGTATGTCAGATTCAGCTAACTTCGACATGGCATTAGAATTAATCGTATTGTCTGGCCGTTCATTGCCACACGCATTAATGATGATGATCCCAGAAGCATGGCAAGAAAACAAAAACATGGATCCTGCCCGTCGTGCGTTCTATCAGTACCACGCGAACATCATGGAACCATGGGACGGCCCTGCATCAGTTTGTTTCACTGACGGTGTACAAGTAGGTGCAACATTAGACCGTAACGGTCTGCGTCCATCACGTTACACTGTGACTAAAGATGATTTCCTGGTGATGGCTTCTGAGTCAGGCGTGGTTGAAATTGCACCAGAAAATGTTGAATACCGTGGTCGTTTACAACCGGGGCGTATTTTTGTTGCTGATTTAGAGCAAGGCCGCATTATTTCTGATGATGAAGTAAAAGACGGTATTGCAAAATCTAAGCCTTATGAGCAATGGATTAAAGATAACCTCATTACCTTAGACTCACTACCAGCAACAGCAAATAGCTACGAGCAACCTGCTGCTAACGTATTGTTGCACAAGCAACAAGCGTTTGGTGTTACGTCTGAAGAATTGAACGAAATCATTGTGACCATGGCAGGCACCGCAGGTGAGCCACTAGGTGCAATGGGTGCTGACTGGCCTCTAGCCGTGCTATCTCACCAGTCACAGCATTTATCACACTACTTTAAGCAATTGTTTGCACAAGTAACTAACCCGCCAATCGATCCGATTCGTGAGCGCATGGTTATGTCACTTAAGACTTACTTAGGTAAAGACCAAAACTTATTGGCTGAAACCCCTGAGCACTGTCATAAGATTGAACTTGAGTCACCGGTTCTATCTAACGCGCAATTGGAAAAAATTCGCAGTGTTGATCACAAACATTTACAAGCTAAGACACTAGATATCCTATTCACCGCCAACGGTGAACCTGGCATGCTAGAAAAAGCGATCAATAAAGTTTGTCGTTATGCGCAAGATGCAGTTGAGGAAGGTTACTCAATCATTATCCTTTCTGACCGCAACGCTAACTCAGATCACGCCGCTATTCCTGCCATGCTGATTACTGGCGCGGTACATCACCACCTTATTCGTAATGGCCTACGTGCTAAAGCAGATATCGTTGTTGAGACGGGTGATGCGCGTGAAACACACCATTTCGCTACCTTAATCGGTTACGGTGCAAACGCAGTCAACCCTTACTTGATCCTTGAGACCATTGTTGAGCTGCAAAAACGTAAGAAATTGGATCCAAGTGTTGCTGCTGACAAACTGTTTGAAAACCTACGCAAAGCGGTAGATAAAGGTCTATTGAAGATCTTCTCTAAAATGGGTATTTCAACGGTTCAGTCATACCACGGTGCACAAATTTTTGAAGCCCTAGGTGTGAGCAAAGCCGTTGTCGATAAATACTTCACTGGCACCGTAACACGTATCCAAGGTCTGTCTATTGATGACATCGCAAGCGAAACCTTAGTACGTCATCGCTTTGCTTACCCACTACGTGAAATTCCGGTTAAAACACTGGATGTAGGCGGCGTCTATCAATGGAAACAACGTGGTGAGAAGCACTTGTTTAGCCCTGAGACTATCTCATTGCTACAACAGTCTACGCGTAACCGTGATTACGGTATGTTCCAGCAATACGCTGACGCAGTAAATGCACAAGGCGACAACGCGGTGACACTGCGTAGCCAATTTGTATTTGACCAAGCTCAGCTAAAACCAATTTCAATTGATGAAGTTGAATCTGCTGAAAACATCCTAACGCGTTTTGCTACTGGTGCGATGTCGTTTGGCTCTATCTCTCACGAAGCGCACTCAACCTTAGCGATTGCGATGAACCGTATTGGCGCTAAGTCAAACTCGGGTGAGGGTGGTGAAGACCCAGTACGTTTTGAACCTAAAGCGAACGGCGATTGGGAACGTTCTGCAATCAAACAGGTTGCTTCAGGTCGTTTCGGTGTTACCTCTTACTACTTGACTAACTGTGATGAAATCCAGATCAAGATGGCACAAGGTGCGAAACCAGGTGAAGGTGGTCAGCTTCCAGGTCACAAGGTTGATGACTGGATTGGTGCTACACGTCACTCAACACCGGGTGTAGGTCTTATTTCACCACCGCCGCATCACGATATTTACTCAATCGAAGATTTAGCGCAGCTGATTTTTGATTTGAAAAACGCCAACCGTAAAGGCCGCGTTAACGTTAAGTTAGTATCAGAAGCGGGCGTGGGTACCATTGCATCAGGTGTAGCGAAAGCGAAAGCAGACGTGGTACTGATTGCAGGTTATGACGGTGGTACTGGTGCATCACCTATTTCATCTATTCGCCACACGGGTCTACCGTGGGAACTTGGTCTAGCTGAAACACACCAAACGCTATTGAAAAACGGTCTGCGTAACCGCATCGTGGTTCAAGCTGATGGTCAGATGAAAACACCGCGCGATTTAGCCATTGCCACACTATTAGGTGCGGAAGAATGGGGCGTAGCGACTGCAGCACTTGTGGTTGAAGGTTGTATCATGATGCGTAAGTGTCACTTGAACACCTGTCCTGTTGGTATCGCGACACAAAACAAAACATTACGTGACCGTTTTGATGGCCGTGTTGAAGACGTTGTTACTTTCTTCCAATACATGGTGCAAGGTTTACGTGAAATCATGGCTGAGCTAGGTTTCCGCTCAATCAATGAGATGGTGGGTCAATCACACATTCTTAAAGTGCGTGAAGACATCAAACACTGGAAATACAAAAACCTAGATTTGAGTGTTGTATTGCATAAAGCATTACCACGCGACGAAGACGGTATGTACAAGCAACGTGACCAAGACCATGGCTTAGACACGGTACTTGACCGCAAGCTGATTGAAGCGGCGCAACCGGCCCTACTTGAAGGTAAAGCGGTTAACGCTGAGTTTGACATCATCAATACTGACCGTTCAGCCGGTACTATGTTGTCTAACGAAATCTCTAAAGTTTACAAAGACAAAGGCTTACCACAGCCAATGCATGTGAAGTTTAAAGGTAGCGCGGGCCAAAGCTTAGGTGCATTCCTAGCCAAAGGTGTGACGTTTGAAGTTGAAGGTGACGCAAACGACTACTGGGGTAAAGGCTTATCTGGCGGTACGTTAGTACTGTACCCAGATGCGAAATCGACCATCGTTGCCGAAGATAACATTGTTGTTGGTAACGTGTGTTTCTACGGTGCAACCTCGGGTGAATCTTTCATTCGCGGTATGGCGGGTGAGCGTTTCTGTGTTCGTAACTCAGGCGCCAAAGTGGTTGTTGAAGGCATTGGTGACCACGGTTGTGAATACATGACTGGCGGTGTGGCAATCATTCTAGGCAGCACTGGCCGTAACTTTGCTGCGGGTATGAGTGGCGGTGTGGCATACGTTTACGATGTTAACGGTGACTTTAAGTCTAAGTTAAACGACGAACTGGTAGACCTAGACCCACTAGAAGCTGAAGACGTTGCTTTACTGAAAGACATGATCACTAAGCAACATAAGCTAACTGGCTCTGAAGTAGCAGAGCGCTTCTTAAACGACTTTGAAACAAGTCTTAAGAAGGTGGTTAAAGTGATGCCACGAGATTACAAAGCCGTTTTACTAAGAAGAAAAGCGGAAGTAGAGCAGAAAGAAGCGGAGGCCGTATAATGGGTAAGCCAACTGGATTTCTAGAACATGGTCGTGAACTACCAGGAAAGGTATCAGTTCAAGAGCGTATTAAAAATAACGATGAGTTTGTCAAGGATGCTGAATTCGGCGCAAAAATCCAAACACAGGCTTCTCGTTGTATGGACTGTGGTGTGCCTTTCTGTCACAGCGGCTGTCCAATCGGTAACATCATTCCTGAGTTTAATGATGCGGTTTACCGTGACAGTTGGGAAGAAGCTTGGGATATCCTAAGCTCAACCAATAACTTCCCTGAATTTACGGGTCGTGTATGTCCTGCTCCTTGTGAAAGCTCTTGTGTATTGGGGATTAACCAAGACCCAATCACTATCTGTAACATTGAGAAAAACATTGTTGAAACGGCGTACGCTAAAGGCTACGCCAAGCCAAAGACACCAACATCACGCACCGGTAAAACCGTTGCTATCGTTGGCTCTGGCCCTGCTGGTTTAGCGGCTGCCGAGCAGCTTAACAGCGCTGGTCACACGGTCACTGTGTTTGAACGTGATGAGAAAGTGGGTGGTCTACTGCGCTTTGGTATTCCTGATTTCAAACTTAGCATGGCGGTTATCGATCGTAAGATTGATTTAATGGCACAAGCAGGTGTGAAATTTGAAGTGAATGCGCATATCGGTGTTAACGTCGATGCTAAACAACTGCGTGCAGACTTTGATGTGGTATTGCTAACAGGTGGCTCAACTGTGCCACGCGATCTGCCAATTCCAGGTCGTGAGCTAAAAGGCGTACACTTTGCCATGGAATTCCTTGGTCAAAACAACCGCCGCGCTAACAACATGGATCTTAAGGGTGAAGAAATTCACGCCAAAGACGACCATGTAGTGGTTATCGGTGGTGGTGATACTGGCTCTGACTGTGTGGGTACCTCTAACCGTCATGGCGCAGCAAGTATTACCCAAGTTGAAATCATGCCGATGCCACCAGAGAAGCGTACCGAGAATATGCCTTGGCCTTCTTACCCTATGATCCTTAAAACATCGACTTCTCATGAAGAAGGTGTGGATCGTAAATGGTCTATCCTAACTAAAGAGTTTATCGGTGATGAAAACGGTAATGTTAAAGAGTTAGTGGTTGCGGATATCGAATGGGAAGAAGCTAAACCAGGTCAGCGTCCAGGCTTTAAAGAAATTGAAGGTTCAGTACGTTCAATTCCTTGTACTAAAGCGTTCTTGGCAATGGGTTTCTTACACCCAGAGCCAACTGGCGTGATTGCTCAGTTAGAAGTTGAACTTGATGAGCGCGGAAACGTTAAAACTGATGGTTTCCAAACCAGTCAAGCAGGTGTATTTGCAGCGGGTGACATGCGTACAGGTCAATCTTTAGTGGTACGTTGTATCAATGAAGGTCGTGAGTCTGCACGTGCAATTGATGAATTCTTAATGGGTAACACCAACCTAGAATGTATCAATAACTCACTGATGCGCTCAGCATAAAATAATTTTAAGTAACACCAGTTCCAATTTTGCCAGTCCGAAGGGACTGGCTTTTTTGTTTCTGGCGCTATCTTTTTAATAGGAGTTGTGTTGAATGAAGCTGAGTAAGCGATTAACTGCGATTGCTGACCATGTGAATTTAGCTTACCCACATATTTGGGACTGTTGTTGCGACCATGGCTATTTGGGACGCGTTATTCTCGATAAGGTGCTAGAGCAAGAAAAACCAGCCAAGGTACATTTTGTCGATTGTGTTGCCAACATTACCGCGCCATTGCTCTCGCAATTACAGCAACAAGGCATTGATAGTCGATATTGGCAAGTACATTGTATTGATGTGGCAGATTTGCCATTGCAGCCATTAATCAACCAACGCCATTGTGTGGTCCTTGCAGGGGTGGGGGGAGAGCTTACTTTACAGCTAGTTACGGCATTACTGGAGCAGTTTCCAGATCACGATATTGAATTTGTGCTTTGCCCTGTGCACCATCAATATGCACTGCGCCAAGGTTTGATCGCGTTAGATTTAAAATTAGTGGCCGAGCAGTTAATTGATGAAAATGGTCGCTTTTATGAAATTCTGGTAGTTAATAAGCAAGGCCAACACAGATTATATGAAGTGGGGAGTTTGATGTGGCAACACACAGAATCAAGACATTTAGCGTATCTTCAAGCAAAAATTAAGCATTATCAGCGTTTAGGCTTGGGTGGGCAGTCGAGTACAGGTATCATAACCGCTTATCAGAACTTGTTAGCTAACCTTGATTCGCCATTAAAATAGAATTGAACTAGCGCATTAACAGCAAGTGTATTTCTAAGATTGGAATTGTTATGAGTTATATTGCTTTAGCTGAACATAAAAAAGCGTGGATCTTCAATCGTCAAGATCTGCCGATTAGTGACCAAGATAAAGCCCAAATTAAACCGATGCAAGCAAGCCGCGCGGCGAACTTTTGGAACATGACCATCAGTAAACAAGTTGATCACCCTGATTTTTTTAAAAAAGGTGATTGGCCATTTGCAATGCAAACCTGGCATGACCAAGGTGAGTGGGAGACGGTGTGGGACAGCGATGAAACCGCACTGCCTGAAATGATAACCGATCATCTTAATTGGCAAGGCAACACCACGGTTTTTTTCTGTAGTGACCGCTACAGTATTATTGAAACCACTTGGGAAGTGTTTCAACGTTGTTGGAAAAACTTTTTATTTCTCGACGACGGTACCTTGCTCATCGGCAAAAAACGTGAACAAGTGGTGCAATTTATGTCTAATGGCACGTTTCGGATTGGTGTTAAGCCTGGCTCGTAACGTACTAATATCACAACTATTATTTACAAAATTATTAATACCTGTCGCTAATTCTTCACTCATTTTGCATTTTTTTGTCAACGGTTGTTATTAGTGTTCCTTGCTCTATTAAAGCAAGGAGCACAAAATGAAACGCCCAAGTTTATCCAAATTCGCTTTATTAACCGCTGTATTTACAATGAATGCACAGGCGAATGTCCTTTTTACTGAATATGTTGAGGGCAGTAGTAACAACAAAGCCATCGAATTAACCAACCTTTCCACCACCGCCGTCGACTTATCTGAGTTTCAAGTTACTCTTTTTTCTAATGGTAAAACCACTGCTACGGTAAGCCAACGTTTATCTGGCATGCTTGCCCCTGGTGCAAGTTATGTGATTGCTAACGCTCAAGCCCAATCTGAACTAAAAGAGAAAGCGCAGCTTTTATCGGCAGTGACCAACTTTAATGGCGATGATGTTTTAGTGCTTAGGCAAAATGACTTGACCATCGACCGGTTTGGCCAAAAAGGAACCGATCCGGGCAGTGCTTGGGGCAATTCAAACATTAGTAGCAAAGATCGCACGCTACGTCGTCTTGAACAAGTACAACAAGGTGACACTGATGAGTTAGCTGATTTTGATTTATCGCTGCAATGGCAAGAGTTCAGTAAAGATGAGTTTGCAGGACTCGGTTGCAGTGGTTTAACCTCTTGCTCTGACACTGGCACCCCAGTGGTGACTTTAGGAGAGTGTGGTGATGTGGCCACGCCCCTTAATCAAATTCAAATTGCACAAGATACTAGCCCATTTAAAGGTAAAACGGTCGAAATTGAAGGCGTCGTGACGGCTGCGTTGCAAGGCAGTGAACAGATGGGGGGCTTTTACGTGCAAAGTTTAACCGGCGATCGCGGTCTATTTATTGCCAATGCTGAATACAATGTAAGTCCCGGTCAACACGTGCGCTTATTGGGCGATGTAGCCGAGGTTTACGGTAATACCCAGTTAAATGACATTCAAGGCATGCGTGATTGTGGTGAGCAGGTTGTGCAAGCGGCTGACCTAACTCTGCCATTAGACCAATCATTAGAGTTACTTGAAGGGCAAATGGTCACACTGAACCAGCCTCTTCACGTTACCTTAGATTATAACTTCAGTCGTTATGGTCAAATTTGGTTATCGTCAGGTAAAGTGTTCCAGCCAACCGATCGCTACCCAGCCAATTCTAGCGAAGCGATTGACTTAGCTAAATTTAATAAAACAAATATGCTGTTAGTCGATGATGGCTCTAGCAAACAAAATCCAGAATTAATCCGTTATTTCCCGCAATTATCTGCTGAGCAGCCACTGCGTAGTGGTAGCCAGGTTAATCAAGTTACTGGCGTCATTCATTACGCTTATGGTCAATATCAGTTGATCCCAACTGCAGATATTGAATTTATTGATGCCAATCCAAGAGCCGCGCAACCTACCTTAACTGAGCGCGGTAACCTAACGCTAGCAAGTTTTAATGTGCTTAATTACTTTGTTAATTTAGCCACCGAAAAAGGCTCGCCATATCGCGGTGCTAACTCTGCTATTGAGCTTGAGCGTCAACGCGACAAAATCTTCTCAGCCCTGCAAGCCATTGACGCTGATGTGTTTGGTTTAATGGAGCTTGAAAATAATGGCTTTGGCAGTGACAGTGCAATACACGACTTAGTCAGTGGCTTGAATAATCAATTGGGCGCAAATCAATATGATTATATCCGTCCTGCACAAGACCGTGTCGGGGCCGATGCAATTACCGTGGGCATTATTTACAAACCTAGCCAAGTGAAGCCAGTGGGCGATGTTGTCTTGTTAACGGCTTATCCATTTGATGAGCAGACACAAAAACACCGTATCCCAATGATCCAAACCTTTGAGCATTTGGCTACAGGTGAACAGTTCACCGTTGCCGTGAATCACTTCAAATCGAAAGGTAGCAGCTGTGACAGTTTAGGCGACCCTGATTTGGGCGATGGCCAAGGTAACTGTAATGGTTTACGCACCGATGCCGCAATAACGCTGGCACAATACATCAATGATAATATTGGCGGTAATGCAGTATTAATGGGTGACTTTAACGCTTATAGCCAAGAAGACCCGATGCTGACTTTTGCCGACTATGGCTTTAATACTGTTACCCTGGCCGAGGATTCGTACTCTTACTATTACGATGGTCAGGCTGGCAGCTTAGATCATGGTTTAGTTAACGAGGCGCTGGCTGGAAAATTGGTGGCAGCAACGGATTGGCACATCAATGCCGACGAGCCAAGAGTGCTAGATTACAATGTTGAGTATAAATCTGACGCACAATTACAGCGCTTCTATGCACCCGATGCTTATCGTTCATCCGACCATGATCCTGTGGTAATGTCATTTGCACTAGAGCCTGCCAAGGCGAAAGTAGAATTTGCGCAAAGTGATCTTTGGCTAGATGAGTCAGTGGGAATGATAAAAATTCCAGTCAAGCAAATGGGTAAGCTATTAGGTGCTAAGGCAACCGTGCATTTTGAAACGCACTGGGGCACAGCCGAGGGATGGAGTGATTACACTAGCCCATATTGGGGGCGATTAGTATGGCTGCCACAGTCAGAAAATGGCGCTAAACAAGAGCAACAGTTTATTGAATTGACCATTAACGATGATCAACTTGTTGAAGGCATAGAAAACTTTACGCTGAACTTGGTTTACAGTGAAGGTGTAGCATTAGGTAAGCAACAACAGTTAACGGTACATATTAGAGACAATGACTGATAGTACTGACAGCCAATAATTAGTCATTAATAAGTGAAGGGAGCAGTGGAAACGCCGCTCCCTTTAATTTTAATTCACCAGCATATCATGCCACGTAAATTTGCATCTCTTCGCCAATTTTCTTACGCATATCCATTAGTTTAATAGCGGTATCGTGTTGACGGATATCTTCTTCTGTCTCCGGTACCCAAGTCGGTACACGAGCAGATTGACCAAACTCATCAACGGCAACCATGATCACGATACAGTGTGTGGTGAGGCGACGGTTAAGTGATTTTGGATCGCAGGCAATCACTTCAAGGGCTATATGCATTGACGATTTACCAGTGTAAATAACCTTAGCATTTACCTCAACTAAGCTACCCACTTGGATCGGGGCCACAAATTTAATGCCACCTGCGTAAGCGGTGACACAATATTTACCACTCCAGCCTGCTGCGCAGGCATATGCCGCTAAATCTATCCACTTCATTACGGCGCCGCCGTGAACCTTACCGCCAAAATTTACATCTTGGGGCTCGGCTAAAAAACGTAGGGTGATGTCTCGTTGTGGGCTTTCCATTGAATATTCCTTAAACATTGTAAACAACCATACCTTGATAATACGAAACCATAGCCTGAAATGAAAATAACCATACCTAGAAAGCGGTCAATAAATGAACAATACTTAAGTAAGTTTACTACAGCTAAGGTAGTTCGTAATGGAAAAAAGAGCCCTTAAGAATTCATCAGCGAAAAACATATCACGATTTGTTAGCTTAAAAACACGTTCAATACAGACAGTAGAATCTGATTTAGAGTTTGATGCATGCTTTCACTTTGAATTTTCAAAGCAGATTTTAACTTTTGAAGCCCAGCCAATAGGGTTTGAGTATCACTTCCTTCGAAGGTAAGAAACGTGGATATACGCCTGACTTTGCTGTTTTTTACAGTGACTCTTATGAAACATTTTATGAAATAAAGCCTAAACACATTGCTGAAACTGAAGATTTCAGAAAGAAATTTATGTTTCAAAAAGAACATACTCTGAGAATAGGAAAGGATCTTCATGTTTTAACTGAGGACGAAATTCAAATATACCCGTTACTCGACAACATGAAGATAATTCATCGGTATGCCTGTGATGATACACTCAATCCTTTACAGCGTAACATATTGACTTTATTTAAAAAATATGGGGAACTTTGAATAGAGCAAGTTGTTCAGTTTTCACCAGCTCATTCGTCTGAATCATTTCCAGCTATGTATGATTTGGCGGCAAAACAACTCCTAAAACTTGATATGCATCAGCCTATCAACTGGCAAAGCCCAATTTGGTGCGAATAAAAGTAAGCGCTCAATACTCCGCAGGCTTGATTGTTAGGCGATCATTTGTTCTTGCGGATATTCCAAGGTATCAACGCTTCGATTTCCTCTACCGTTTCGGCGTAGGGTAACTGACTCAGTAGGTCGTGAATATATTGGTATGGATCAAGGCTATTATGTTTTGCACTTTCTACGAGGCTGTAACACACCGCGCTGGCATGGGCATCTTGCGGGGTATCCGCAAACAACCAGGCTTTGCGTCCCACCACGAACGAGCGAATAGCATTCTCAGCTAAGATATTGCTGATACGCAGCTCACCATAGGTGCGGTAAACCGTCAGTTTTTCCACTGATTTAGCATGTAGTGAATGGCGATGCCCGTTAAGCTATCTTTGGGCACTTTGCTCATGTTGGTATCGAGGAAGGCTTTTATTTCTTCCAATATCGGGATGTTGTTTTGTTGCCGGTACGCTTTGGTGTGCTCAGCCGTGAAGTCGGTTTGCTTCTCGCTTAGGTCTTTAATCTGGCGCTCAATGTTGTAGAGCTTATTAATCAACCCAAGGGCCACGGCGGCCTTGCCTACTTTATTGGTTTGGTTGGTTTTTTTCTTTGGCGGCGCATCGAGCGCTTCTTTAAATTTACGTCGTGCATGGTCCATGCAACCCACGCTAATCAGCTTGTATTTTTCACACGCAGGGTTGTACCCCGAATAACCATCGGTTTGCAGATAGCCACTAAAGCCATCCAATAGGGTCAACGGCACCTGCCCGCTGCGTGAGGGGGCATAGTGATACAACACACTTTGTTGCCCTGGCAAGCCGCCCAAGGAGACCCACATGTATTTATCGGAGGTCGCGGCTTTATCTGGCTCCTTGAGCACTTGCAATGGCGTTTCATCCATCGCAATCACGTTGCTTATCCCGCATCAAATTGACGATAGGCTGGAACACTTGGCTCGACTTGATAACGTAATTGGCCAAGGTAGCTCGGGAGATGTTGCCGCCATACCGGCTTAGTTGTTTTTCAATCCGATATAGCGGTAAGCCATCAACGAATTTGGCTGTCATCACATGTGCAATCAGACCAACACTGCCCATGGCGCCTTTAATCGGGTGCTTTGGCAGCTCAGCCGCGACCATTTTTTGGCTGTCTTCATCTTGCTCGAAGACGGCTTTTTCTTGCATGTACTCTAACACGCGCACTTTAGCAGGAATGATGTCTAGTTCTTCTTTTACCTTGGCGAAGAAGGTGCTTTTAGCGCCCGTTTTTTCTTCATCAGTGAGGTATAAGAAGATTTGCTCACGGGGTAAATCGGCGGCAAACGGTTTGCGGCCACGCGGCGCAGATGGCTTGGTGTTAGTAGCCGGCTTTTCGTCTTGCTCATGAGCAATCACATCCGGGTCAGTGACCAGCTCGGCTTCATCAAACAGCAAGAACTGTCCCTGACCCGTTTTTCACTGCTGGGGGTAAAGCGTTTGATTTTGAGGTGGCGTACCACCTCTTCTAAGATTTCAATGCGACTCGCTTGAAATTCGATACGCTTGGACTGGCTCTGAATAAGTCGCTCTTTCTCTGCTAACTGAGCACGAAGCTGCTCGATTTCAGTTACATTTTTTGCAGAGGAAGTCATGATATCAATAGCCCTTAACACCTTATTTCAACAGGGGTTATTGTATCAAACCAGGTGGTTTTAGTCGCTAAAAAACTGACTCGTATTGCAATTTTTATGGGGTTTCATCAGGTTAATATCATAGCCATCGAGCAACCAATTCAACTGTTGACCGATTAAGGTGACCAGCTCATCAGGACGATTGGGCCATTTAAATTTGTCTTCGGCCAAAGCTTTGTAATAGAGCACAAAGCCATTATCTTCCCAGAACACGCATTTGATTTTATTGCGCTGCTTGTTGGTAAATGCGTACAGCTCACCACTGAAGGGGTTATGACCTAGTTCGGCTTCAATCAAGGTGCTCAGGCCACGATGAGATTTACGAAAATCAATCGGGTCACAATATAAATACACCCGAGGCAATTGGATATTGGGTCGCAGCGTGGATTGCATTAGCGTAAATACTCCAACAATGTTGCAGCGACAGGTGCGTTGTTGGCATCAATGCCACTCAGTACGATGCCGCAGGGAAAGGAGATAGAAAGCGATGATGCTGGCTCAGACATCACCGCCACCTGCGCTACGGCAAACCGTGAAGATTTAACCGATTGGGGTTCGCAAGTTTTGATTAACTTGCGTTTCCAATAGCTGAATTGACTCTGGTCGAGCTCGTGCTCACGACAATATTGCGCTTGGGAGCTGCCAGCTTGTTGCCAAGCATCAATATGATGCTGCCAATGTTGAGAATGTGACATGTTGCAACCTCGATAAGTAATGACAGAGTCATTATCAAGGCTCAGATTAATTTTGGAATAAAGCGGAGAATTGAGTGCTTACGAAGTGGAAGGGGTGGTGACCGCTGCTCTGCAAGGCAGCGATCAGATGGGCGGCTTTTATGTGCAAAGCTTAACTGGCGATCGCGGTCTATTTATTGCCAATGCTGAATACAATGTGAGTCCCGGTCAACACGTGCGCTTATTAGGCGATGTGGCCGAGGTTTACAGCAATACCCAGTTAAATGACATTCAAGGCATGCGTGATTGTGGTGAGCAGGTTGTGCAAGCGGCTGACCTAACCAATGCCGACGAGCCAAGAGTGCTAGATTACAACGTTGAATATAAATCTGACGCACAATTACAGCGTTTTTATGCCCCCGACGCTTATCGTTCATCGGATCATGATCCCGTGGTAATGTCGTTTGCACTTGAGCCTACCCAGGCAAAAGTAGAGTTTGAGCATGCAGCTAAATGAACCTCTTCGTGTTTAATTTCAGAGATATGTTTTTTTACCGAGTATATTTACTTTCATAAGTACCTCAATGGTGATTGTACTTACGTTAGTGGAGTGTCTAATAGAAGTAGCAGAGATCAATGTGCGGAATATCGTTTCCAACCTGCTCATCCAATCGTTAAGTTACTGGAGACGATTGATTACATTTTTAGTGTGGTTTTTTAAGAGGAATTTATTTTAAAGTTATTGTTTTTATGTATAATTGACTTTTTATTTTTGTTTATGATTTGCATTAAAGTGCAGGGGAGATCGTAAAAGCTTTTTCATCCAGAAAAGCAGTTCAGCCAAACCGTTTGTGAGCATGATTTATTCAGTGCAATTGCCGTGTGGCCTCAGCCTGAGTTTAAGAAACCTCATAAACTCGAATGATAAATGGCATGCTTGAAAGTAGTTGAACAGTTAACATTTTGTTCACACTTTCTCCCTTTGGCTTAGTGCTTTATTGGTTCTTAAACTTATAACTAGAAGTCTCGTTTCACTTTTTCAGCTAGTCACAAAAAAGGTTAATTATGTTGTCTTTGCTCAATAATTTTGCTCATGGTTATGTTTTTATACCTGTTGTATCAGCTTGTAGAAAAGCTGGCCTGTTCGATTTGTTATCAAAGGAGGCATGGTTAGGGTTCGACGATTTAGCATTAGAGCTTAATGCCAATAGCGGTCATTTTCGCGTTGCAATGAGGATGCTTGAGTCACTTCAGTGGTTAGAGGTGAACGACCGAGATGAATACCGTTTATGTAAAAAGTCTGATAGCAACAAGTTTGCTCCAGAAGATATTTATAAACTAATGTCGTTTCCCTTTGGTGACTTTATCGCAGGAGATACACAAGAAGACTTGACAAATTGGCTACAGCTGTCATTTTCCGATTGGTACAGTGACGACAAGCAGATGTCAGTTTTTTTAGATGGGCAAATAGTCGTGCCATTGTTGCTCGAACTTAAAAAAAGCTCCTTGAACGCAAGTTACGACAGCAATACAAAAACACTAGATGTTAGATCGTTAAATTCGCAGGTAGCAAAAAACATATCGCGTCTATTTTGCGAAAAAGCATGGGCAAAAGAAGAAAGCGGTGTTTTAGTACTTAACGCAACAGGACAGTACCTTTGGGAAAAAGCCTATAATTTGGGAGTGGTCGCTTCATACCGTCCTTTATTGCAACAGATGGAACAACTTATTTTCGGTGACTGCCGGAGTATATTTATGGCAGACGAAAATGGTAACGAGACGCATATTGAACGAACGCTCAATGTTATTGGTAGTGGTTTTCAACATCAAAAATACTTTGCCGATATGGAAAGTGTTATCTTGTCAATTTTTGATGGTGAAGATTTTGCTTCACAGCCGAGATACGTCGCTGACATGGGGTGTGGTGATGGCAGCTTTCTTAAAAGTATTTACAAATTAATTTTAACCAAAACTCCGCGGGGAAAGGTGCTGTCGGAATTCCCCTTAACTTTTATTGGTATCGATATTAATCAGAAATCATTGGATCAAACGGCCAAAAATCTGCAAGGAATGGACTATTTTGGTCTCATGGGGGATATCGGAGACCCCGCAAGGTTAATCGAGGATTTAAGGCATCAGCATGGCATTGATGATCCCGAAAACATACTGCACGTTCGGACATTTTTAGACCACGATCGGCCTTATATCGAGCCCAAACAAAATGCAACTGAACAACTGATGCTGACCAATGTCGGCGATGGCGTATATGTAAATAGTGATGGTAGTGAATTAGATCGGGCTTTTGTTTTTCAAAGTTTGGTTGAACATTTTGAACGGTGGGGCACGGTCGAAAGCAAATACGGCATAATAATTTTAGAAGTACATAATCTTGATCCTATCTCAGTGGGTCGATTCCTCGATAGTGAAAGTTTTCATTTTGATGCTACCCAGGCGTTTTCGAGTCAACTGCTTGTTACTGCCGACGTGTTTTTAATGTCGGCTGCCAGGGCGGGTCTTTTTCCTCGTCAGGACAGTGGCGTCAACTACCCCAAGACACTGCCCATTACTCGTATCACGGTAAACTTTTTCGAAATGCGAGACTATCGCGTGCGCTTTGCGCAAAACAGCGATTTGCCTGCGCTCATGAATTTAGAGGAGCATTGTTGGCAGGAAGGTATCAGAGCCTCCGAATCGATGATACTTGAACGGATTAACCACTTCCCAATGGGGCAAATGGTACTAGAGATTGCTGGCGCTATTGTCGGCGTTATTTATTCTCAGCGCGTATCTCATCCAGAAAAAGTGATAGAGACCCCAGCTGCAACAGCCCATACTTTACACGACTCTAATGGAGCTCATATTCAGCTAATCGCGCTTAATATTGATCCTGATAAGCAGCACCTGAATCTTGGCGATCAACTACTTGAGTTTATGTTACAACGTTGTACCGTGATGAATGGTATTGAATCCGTCGTTGGCGTGACGCGTTGTAAAGATTATGATCGTAATAACCACATTAGTCTTGAACAGTATATTCAGTTACGAAATTCACACGGACGACTGGTTGATCCGATACTCAGGTTCCACGAATTGCACGGTGCTCAAATTCAATCGTTAGTGGAAGGTTATAGGCCACAAGATAAAAGTAATTTGGGCTATGGAGTATTACTTACTTATGACATTCGCAATCGACGGAGAGATGATTTTTCCAATTGGAAAAGAAACAATAAGGGGCTTGCAGAGCAATTAAATGAGTGGAGTGAAGATCGCATCGAACATGTCGTCTTGTCGACAGTGCAAACGCTACTGCGCTCGAATGTAAAGGATCAGTTTTCTCTGCATACGCCGTTAATGGATTTGGGATTTGACTCCGCTGATATTATGGAATTAACGGAATCACTTTCACAGCAGTTCTCTGAAGCTTTTTCTGCAACGTTTTTCTTTCAATACAATACCTGTGAAAAAACTATTCAGTATTTAAAAGAAAAATACTGCAAGACCCGAGAAGAAAATGCCTCTTTCCCAAGCGTTAACACGGCGAAAACCATCAAACAACCAACTAGGTCTGACAGAAGCATTTCAGGCCGTAACACAACACTCCCAAAACAAGATTGTTCAGAAAAAGATATTGCCATCATAGGTGTGTCTTGTCGTTTACCCGGTGAAATCAATCACCCCGAAGCGCTCTGGCAAGCCTTGATAGAAGGCAAGGATATAGTTTCGTCTTTGCCTGAAGATCGTTGGCAATGGCCCGTGAATATCGACCCTGAAGACAAACACCTAGGTATAGATTCTGGGGCATTTTTGGAAGACATCTCGGGATTTGATAGCAAATTTTTCCGCATATCACCTGCTGAAGCGATATTGATGGACCCACAACAGCGGCTGCTACTGGAAATGAGCTGGGATTGTTTAGAGTCCGCTGCATATTCCCCGGGCCACCTGTCGGGCAGTCGTACCGGAGTATTTGTTGGCGCTAGTGGTTCAGACTATCGGTTACTGTTGGAACAAAATCATCTCGAAACCCCGGCTCATGTTGCTACAGGAAATTCAATGGCTGTTCTCGCCAATCGCCTTTCTTATTTTTTCAATTTCCTTGGGCCTAGTTTACAGATCGACACAGCCTGTTCCAGCTCGTTGGTGGCCGTACAAAGTGCGGTGAACTCCCTGAGAAAGGGGGAGTGTGATCAGGCTTTAGTGGGAGGCATCAATGTCATGTGCCACCCGAGCAATACGCTGGCCTATTACAACGCGGGCATGTTGTCGAGAGACGGTCGTTGTCAGGTCTTTGACGAAAGAGCCAATGGTTATGTGCGTGCTGAAGGCGCGGTCATGCTTTTACTTAAGTCCTTAGAGAAGGCCGTCGCTGATCGGGACTGCATTCATGGGGTCATCAAAGGGGTGGCAAGTAACCATGGCGGACTCGCTAACGGATTGACCGTGCCTAATCCAAACCAGCAGGCGAGTTTGCTTAAGGAAGCGTGGAAAGATGCCGGGGTGGAGCCCGACAGCATCAGCTATATTGAGGCCCATGGTACGGGTACGAAACTTGGAGACCCCATTGAAGTAAGCGGTCTTAGAAGTGCGTTTGGTGAAAGTGATAAAAACGCGCGCTGTGGCCTTGGTTCGCTGAAAAGTAACCTCGGCCATTTGGAAGCCGCAGCGGGTATAGCGGGCTTGCTCAAAGTGGTATTGAGCTTGAAAAATGGCGAGCTTCCTCCGTCGATCAACTTTGAAAAACTTAATTCGAAGATTGAAATCGAAGATAGCCCGTTTTATGTGGTCCAGGAGCACCAGCTTTGGGACGAGTCTGCGAGTGTGCCCAGGCGTGCTGGCGTGAGCAGTTTTGGTTCTGGTGGCAGTAATGCTCATGTAGTGCTGGAAGAGTACAGATGTCAGGAGCCCGAGGAAACCAATGCGACGGGATATTCAGCCTATTTAGTCGTGCTCTCAGCTCGCAGTGAAACACAATTGCGCAAGCGAGTTCAGCAGCTGGTGGCGTTTAGCGAGCGAGATGTCTGTATGCCTGACGTCAGCTATTCACTATTATGTGGTCGGGAGCATTTAGAGTATCGCCTGGCCACTGTGGTGGACAGTCGCGATGAAATGATCCAACGGCTGAAAGCCTGGTTGGACAGTTCAGCCACTCCAGAGATATTCACTCACAGAATAAAAGAAAGTCTGCGTCGGGAAAACGCTTTCCTTAAACGGTCAGGAAACCAGGCTTTGGAGTCATGTCATTCAGCGTCTACCACTGCGGAGTATAGAGAGAATCTATCTGCAATTGCAGAATTGTTTGTCCGAGGGTACCAGCTGGATTATGACCAGCTGTTTTTACACGGTGATCATAAGAAAATTTCGTTGCCGACTTACCCCTTTGAAAGAGAACGGTTTTGGGTGGGCACGGATTCGAGCCAATCGAGTTTTGCTTCGGGTGGCACATCTATCCATCCATTGGTGCAGGAAAACACGTCCACACTTTTTGAACAGCGATTTAGCTCCACGTTTACAGGTGAAGAGTTTTTCCTCAATGATCATAGAGTTAAAGGCAAGCGAGTACTGCCTGCCGCAGCCTATCTGGAAATGGCCCGAGTGGCGGTAGAACAGGCCATTGACGGGTTGGGTGAGAATACCTCCATCGTGCTTGAAAATATTGTCTGGTCCAATCAGTTTACCGTCGATACATCAGCAAAAGCATTGCATATCGCGCTGTTCTCTGAACGCGAAGGTAGCATTTCCTATGAAATATATACGCGAAATACGGATGAATCTCAGACATTTATTCATTCCCAGGGAGGGGTAACTTTTGCCAACACAGCTCCTGAATCCATAGACCTTGTGGAGCTGAAAGCGCGGATGAGTGGTCAACGTTTAGATCACGAGCAGTGCTATCAGCGTTTTGCTGAAATTGGGCTTGATTATGGTGCAGCGCATAGAAGCCTGCATGAAGTGTATTGTGGTGACGATGAAGTTCTTGCGGACATAAAATTACCAGGTGCGATCCTTCCTAAGCAAGATGATTACCATCTGCATCCAAGCTTATTAGATGCCGCATTACAAGCCGGCATCGCACTCGAACTTGATTTTGCTTCCACAGCTCCTAAGTCTAACCCCAAAACGCGGCTGCCTTTTGCATTGGAATCTCTGAGCATATTTGGCAAATGTTCAGGATCTCTCTATGCTTGGATACGCTATTCAGAGAAAGCGGCTGGAAGAGTCCGTAAGTTGGATATGGACTTGTACAATGAATCTGGTCAGTTGCTTGCCAAACTGGTGGGTTACTCGACTCGTGAGTTTGACGTGCAAACATCCTCGAGGTTGGTGGCATCATCCGAGATCATAAGAACAGACGTAAAAGCCGATGTAGAAGTCAGCATTGAAGCGTATGATGTCGAGTTACCATCTCTGGATCTTGGCACGCTGAAAGAGAAAACAGTCGCATATCTTAAAAAGCAGCTCTCTTTGACTTTACAAGTACCAGCCAGCCAAATCGACGCCGAAGAACTTTTAGACATCTACGGTCTCGACTCGATTATGGTCACCAAGATCACGGCGGGCCTGGAAGAGACCTTTGGAACTTTACCCAAAACCTTGTTTTATGAATACCTGACCGTCGAGGAGCTGAGTGAGTACCTTTTGGCATCACACCGGGCGCGGCTTGAGGCGTTATTTCTACGCAATGGTGCTACTCCCTCGGAGTCCAAGCCATTGCCAGCGACTACCTCACAACAGCCACCACAACAAAATAGAGCAACAGGGCATCGATTTCTTCCCGCGACGCAACAGCTTCGTTCACCAGCTACTCAACCGTTAAATATTGCCGTAGTGGGGCTATCTGGTCGTTACCCCCAAGCGCGAGATCTGGAAGAATATTGGCAAAATCTCAGAGAAGGTCGTGATTGTGTTGAGGAGATCCCAGCAGAGCGTTGGGACTGGCGTGATTATTATGGCGAAGACCGCAACCAGCCTGGGTTCCACTACAGTAAATGGGGTGGTTTTATTACCGAAGTCGACTTCTTTGACCCTCTGTTTTTCAATATCTCCCCGCGAGAAGCAACGGCTATGGATCCCCAGGAGCGTTTGTTCCTTGAACACGCGTGGCTGGCGGTGGAAGACGCCGGCTATCGAAGGGAAGATCTCGGTGCCGATGCATCAGATCCCTCTCGTCAGGTTGGCGTTTATGCGGGGGTCATGTATGGAGACTATCAGCGCTTCGCGACAACAGAAGTGGCGCGGGAGCAAGGGGTGGTGCCGAACAGCCTCTACGCCAGTGTAGCCAACCGCGTCTCTTATGCTTTGGACTTAAAAGGACCTTCCATCGCGTTGGACACTATGTGTTCGAGCTCCCTGACTGCGCTCCATCTGGCCTGTCAGGATCTAAAACACCGGTTGACTGGGCTAGCCATCGTCGGAGGTGTGAACGTAACGATTCATCCTGGTAAATATTTGATGCTAAGTGCCGGCCAGTTTATTTCGAGCAGA
Organism: Motilimonas sp. 1_MG-2023; assembly: GCF_030547455.1. Classification (NCBI taxonomy): domain Bacteria; kingdom Pseudomonadati; phylum Pseudomonadota; class Gammaproteobacteria; order Alteromonadales; genus Motilimonas; species Motilimonas sp. 1_MG-2023. The sequence continues at coordinate 33,788 of NZ_JAUOPX010000019.1, forward strand.
GGGCACTGTGATAGTTTTGGCGCAGGAGGTGACGGATATGTACCCGCCGAGGGGGTTGGCGTTGCCGTTCTTAAGCGGTACGAAGACGCGGAGCGCGACGGTGATCATATATACGGTGTTATCAAGGGATGCGCTATCAACCACGGCGGAAAGACCAATGGTTACACAGTACCTAATCCAAAAGCGCAAAAAGCGGCCATTATCAGTGCGCTCACAGAGGCTCAGATTAGCCCTGAAGCCGTTAGTTATATAGAGGCTCATGGCACGGGCACTAAGCTTGGCGATCCCATCGAAGTTGCCGCGTTAAGCCAGGCTTTTGGTAGTGAGCGGAAACAGTATTGTTTACTTGGCTCAGCCAAGTCGAATATCGGTCACGGTGAGAGTGTTGCGGGTATTGCGGGTTTAACCAAAGTGCTGTTGCAGATGCGACACAAGCAGATAGTGCCTTCACTTCATTCTAAAAAGCTAAATCCCAACATCGAGTTTGAAGACACTCCGTTTGAAGTTAATCAAACACTGAAACCGTGGCAACGACCGAACATCAATGGCAAGGAGACGCCTCGTGTTGCCGGCATTTCCTCCTTTGGCGCCGGGGGATCAAATGCCCATGTCATTATCGAGGAATACCTCGAAGCAGAGACCAACCAAGATTTGCTTACCGATAAGTCCAAGCGGGTATTGCTCCCGTTGTCAGCCCGTGATCCGGAACGTTTAAAAGTTTATGCGCAAAAACTACTAGACTTTGTTAAACGCGATGAGCATTTCGCACAAACTAGGCTAGCCAATATCGCCTACACAATGCAGGTGGGGCGTGAGGCGATGGACTCGCGTTTGGGGCTCATTGTGGATTCCGCCGCTGATCTTATCGTTAAGCTGCAGGCGTATATTGAGGAGCGCGAAGAAGAAGGACTCTATGTTGGGCAAGCGAAGGGCAATCGTGAGATGTTGTCGCTCTTTGATTCCGATAATGATATTGCCATTGCTATTGATTCCTGGATAGCCAAAGAGAAGTACGATCCGTTAGTGCGCCTGTGGGTGAAAGGCCTGAAGCTGGACTGGCAGCGGCTCTATGGCGAACAGCGGCCACGGCGCATGAGCCTGCCGACTTATCCGTTTGCTAAAGAGCAATATTGGGTTAAAGGTAGTCTGGTAAAACCCGTTGATCCGAACACAACCCTGATGTTTGAACCAGTGTGGACGGAACAAGCAATTCCACAGACATCTGCGCCTCTTGCTTACAGCGAGCACCACGTGTTTATTTGTGGTTTAGGCGATACAGCGCCATTGTTTAAGAGCGATGCCGGAGCTATGTCACTGCATTGGCTGGCTTCAGAACGAGCGTCATCTGAAGAGCAGTTCAAAGATATAAGTCTGGCTTTGCTTGAAGGGGTACAAGCCATACTCGCACAAAAGCCAAAGGGAAGTGTGTTGGTTCAGGTTGCTGTCCCAGCCGAAGGGCCTGCAAGGTTACTCGCAGGGCTTGTGGGTCTTTTAAAAACTACGTACCGAGAAAATCCAAAAGTGGTCGTGCAGTTAATCGCCCTGAGTACATCTCAGATTTCGGCTGAGATCATTAGCCTTTTGCAAGCGAACAGCAGCTGCCCTCAGGACGGAAATGTCCGCTATGAAGGGAACCGACGTCTGGTTGAAGACTTCCGTGAGATCGCACAAACACATAGGATAAACACTGACGTTTGGCGGGAAAACGGCGTTTATCTCATTACCGGGGGGCTTGGTGGCCTAGGGCTAATTTTTGCCGAGGAAATCGCCAATAAGGCAGTGAACGCTACATTGATCTTGACTGGTCGTTCCGAGCTGAGCTACGACAAGCAAGCAATGCTGCACAAACTTGAAGAGAAGGATGTTAGCGCCGAATATCGAGCGATTGACGTCTCTGATCACAGCGCGGTCGATGGCTTGGTACGCGATATCGAGGCAAAATATGGCCGCCTTGACGGGGTTATTCACAGTGCCGGGATCAACAAAGATAATTTCGTAGTTAACAAGACAACCACGGAGTTTGAACAGGTTTTGTTACCAAAAGTCGATGGCATAACTAATCTTGATCATGCTGTTCAGGCAATGTCTCTAGATTTCTTTGTGGTGTTCTCATCAATATCAGCCGTTTTGGGTAACGTTGGCCAGGTAGATTACGCCACTGCCAACGCATACATGGACGTATTCTGCACATGCCGTCAAACCGCTGAAGGATGCCCAGGAAAAAGCCTATCAATCAACTGGCCGCTCTGGGAAAGTGGTGGCATGCACGTCGATGAAGTGACAGCAAACATCATGCGCGAAGATATGGGCATGGTGGCATTAGATACAGTTTCAGGGCTAAGCGCCTTCTATCGAGCACTATCGAATACAGCTTCCCAAGTGGTTGTGCTGAAGGGAGATGAAGAAAAGCTAAATACGCTGATGTCGGCCAACGAGATCCTATCGCTCCCAGTTGTGCGCGATGAAATCCCAGAGGGGCCTGTAGATCGTGAGCAGCTGTACGCTGAAACACTTAAAAAAGTCAGTGAGTTGTTGAGTGAAACTATCGATCTTCCCATTGCCAAAATCGATAAACAAGAGCCACTAGCTAACTACGGTATCGACTCGATAGCGATTAATCGATTCAATCATGAGCTTGGTAAGTTTTACCAGGATTTACCTAAAACGGTTTTATTTGAATACCGTACATTAGGTGAGCTTACCGAATATTTAGTTGATGAACATACCGTATCGTCAACCATTCTTGCTGGTATCAAATCGTACACCCAAAGCGCTGAGCCACAGAACCCGCTGAACGAGGGACCTGTTGCGGTGGTTGAGAATCCGCCTACCCCGGATATACAGACGCCTGAGGTGAAACCGTCGGTGGAGCCCGTGGCGATTGTTGGAATGAGTGGCCGTTTTCCAAAGGCGGATAATCTGCAAGATTTTTGGGAGAATTTGAAAGCGGCCAGAGACTGTATCGGAGAAATACCCGAAAAGCGCTGGTTGCAAGATGGCTTCTACGAAGCAGACAGGCAGGTAGCCATAGCCGAGGGTAAAAGTTACAGCAAGTGGGGCGCTTTCCTGGAGGATTTTGCCGAGTTCGACCCAATGTTTTTCAACATTTCGCCGCGCGAAGCCAAGGATATGGATCCACATGAGCGAGTTTTCCTACAAGAATGTTGGAAAGCCTGTGAAGACGCAGGCAGTGTTCCTTCTCAGTTGAGCGAACAGCAGAAAAACCGCGTCGGAGTGTATGGAGGCATAACTCAAAACGGTGTCAATGCGTCGTTTGCTTCACTCGTGAATCGGGTTTCCTACGTCATGGATTTCCGCGGTCCCAGTGTTGTGGTAGACACTATGTGTTCGTCATCCCTGGCCGCTTTACACCGTGCCTGTGATGATCTTCACCGTGGTGATATTGACATGGCTGTCGCCGGTGCGGTGAACCTTTATCTTACTTCCGAATCGTACCGTGAGCTCAGTCGTGCACAGTTGATTGCCGATGGGCCGTTACCAAAGGTGTTTGATAAAGATGGAATCGGTTTTGTCCCCTCTGAAGGCGTTGGTGTCGTCGTGCTAAAACGTCTGTCCGATGCGGAGCGTGATGGTAATACCGTACTTGCGACCATTGTGGGTAGCGCAGTGAACCACAACGGAAAATCCAATGGTTACATGGTGCCGGATCCCTCCCAACAGGCTAGGGTAGTCACCCAGGCCATTGCCAATGCCGGCCTTGAGCCAGACGATATCAGTTATCTTGAACTGGCTGCGAACGGCTCGGAAACGGCAGACGCGATCGAAATGAGTGCCCTGAAAAAAGTTTTCAAGTCCAGCCAGGGATTTACGAAGAAAACGTTGCGAGTCGGCACATTGAAATCTTCTCTTGGTCATGGTCAGGGCGTGTCGGGAATGGCGCAGATAATGAAGGTTGTTTTACAGCTTCGCAATGCTCAACTATGTCCCGCCCTGCCATCGAGTCGCTCAGACATTCAAATTGACGAAAAGGTCTTCCCTTTTGCAGTTCAAACCGAACATACACAATGGCCGGTTTCCGTAGTCGGAGGCATTGAACAACCAAGACGCGCGGGTATTACGAGCATTGGTGCGGGTGGCGTTAATGCGCACCTTATTGTTGAAGAATATAAGTCGACTGTTTCTGCAGATGCCCAGGAAAAGGTGAAAAAACCTGTTGTCTTTGTGCTTTCAGCGAAATCTCCGGCAGCGTTGGAACGCTACCTTTTAGTTTGGAAAGCATTTTTAGCGACTCGTCCAGAAATCGATTTACAACAGTTGAGCTATTCACTGCAAGTGGGTCGAGAGGCGATGCAACAGCGGTTTGCCTGTGTTGTTGAAAGCATCGATGAACTGATGCAAACAATTGATGGTGCTATTGTAAAATTGCTATCGCTGAACAGCTTTATGAGCTCTGTTGGCTCGGAAGATATGAGCTCTGCCTCTTCAGCTAATGTGAACAGAGGTGAGCAGTTTGATCAATTAACACAGCTTGCTGAAAGCTGGGTATTGGGACATAAAGTTCAATGGAATAATTTATATCCCGATCTGACTCTGAAGACAATTATAGGTTTACCAACTTACCCTTTTCAGAAAAAAACGTTTTGGTCTGATGCCGAAGTCGAACAACCGCCAGTGATCAATCAAGTCTCAGATAAAGAGAACAATGCGATTGTTAGCCAGACTGTAAATGAACCTCAGTTAGAAAAGCTCATGGTAACCAAAGAGATCCCTGTGGAGGAATCATTGGACTTTCCCGCTAAAACGAATTTGAAATCAAGCATGAGCCACAAAGAAATTAAAGAAAATATCAGAGATATTATTCAGGAAGTATTGTGCTACGACGATGAAGATAATGAGGAGCTGAACGATCAGATGAACTTCTTCGAAATGGGATTCTGTTCGCGAACGATTGTTGAATTTTCAATTCAACTTAATGAACGCTTCAATGTTACTTTTCCACAAACGGTAGCATTTGACTTCCCGCAAATTCCTAAGTTGGCAACGTTTATTGAGTCAGAGTTACAAGAAGATGCTGACAATGAGGAAAACGTAAACAGCCGTATTAACGAAGAACATCGTGATGCGACTACTGGTAGCGAGAAGCAAAAGAAAGACGAAAAAATGAAACTGGAAAGTATCTTATCGGTAATTGAAAACGGTGATATGACTACCGATGAAGCTTTAGAATTAATAAATCAAGTTGAATTGATAAAGTGAGTTGATCTAACGATGGAAAATATATTTGGGTCATATTACAAAGAAAACCAATATGACGATAAACTGCCAGATAATACGGAATTTTTACGCCAGAATGGTATCTTCCTTTTTGGCTCGTTAGAGGCTGAAGTTGTTAGTAAGCGCTTTAGAGAAAAAATAGACGCTGGTGAGGAAATTTATCTACTGGGACTGAATATCGGCCATAATGCCGGTATATCCCTTATCCAGGCGTCGGCTAAAGATGGAATTAAAATTTTAGCCAACAATGAAGAAGAGCGTTACACCGCGATCAAGCATTTTTCCGGATATCCGCAGTACAGCGTGGAAGCAACGAAAGCGCTACTGTTAAAACTTGGCAAAAGTGCCAAAGATATTTTCAGCATTTGTTATGCGTGGAATTCGGCAGAGGAAGAAAAGTACGGGCAAAAGATGTTGTTATTGAACGGGAAACTGGTGCGAAACCCGTTCTTTTCTCATATATCTGAAGGAGCCACTCCGGTATTTGATGACAAAAATGCAGCATCAGGAACGAAGCGGAAAAACTTCTATACTCATTCGCCTGGCGTTGTTTCTGCGGTTAAGCAGTTAGTGTCGGATTTAGAGCTCGATACCGACATACCTTGTATCCAATTATCTCACCATGACAATCATGCGTATTTTGCTTATGGTGTTTCTCCTTTCTGTCGAGAGGATGGCAGGCACACCATGATAAGCTGTATCGACGGTGCAGGGGATACGAGTTCCAGCTCACTTTATCTTGCTAATGGTTTCGACATTGATGTGGTCAAGCGGATCCCTCGTGAAAATTCCCTCGGCGTATTTTATATGCTGTGTTCCACTTTCTGGGGCGGTTGGACAGCGTTGAGCTCGGAAGGGCGTTACATGGGAGCGGCGGCGTGGGGAGACAACAATCGCCTGACTAACCCCTACTATAAACGTTTAAGGCAGTATTTCTACTTTGGTAATGATGGCGACGTGTTCGTCAACAGTGCCATGACAGATAATGCCTATGCCATGCTCCAGGATGTTGCGGGCCCTTTCCTGGATATTGAAGAGCTATGGAATCCCGATGCTGTACTGAATGTCGATAACGTAACGCATTCAAAGGTTACCCAGCAGCGAGTCGATACTGCCGCGGCTGTGCAAATGGCGTTTGAAGATGCCTTGTTCCATATCATTTCCCATCAGATCCAAACAACCAAAAGCGACCAGTTGGTTTTATGTGGTGGAACCGCGCTGAACTGCGTGGCCAATATGCGGTTACTGGATAGTTTCGATGAAGATTACTACCGTCGTCTCACAGGAGAAAGAACGCGCCTGAATATTTGGGTGCCACCTGTACCATCTGACCAGGGCGTTGTCGTCGGTGCCCCTTATAGTTTTGCGATGAGAAATGGTGTGGTGCCTGATGGGAAGTTGCCGACACCATTTCTATGTGGATTGCCGCCGGTTTCTAAACAGATAGAAAGTGCTCTGGCCTCAGCCGATCATGTTTGTTTCGACGAACTCGGTAATTTAAATGATGAAGGCAGGATGAGTGAAATTGCCGATTGGATGGCATTTGTTGTTTCTCAAAATGGTGTCATTGGTATTTTCCAGGGAGCAGCAGAGACAGGACCTCGAGCATTAGGTCATCGAAGTATTTTGTCCAATCCATGTAATACGGAGATGTTAGAAGCTCTTAATAGCCGGGTTAAGTTGCGGGAGAAGATCAGGCCTCTTGCACCTATGGTAACGCTCGAAGAGGCGGACAAATGGTTTGAGCTTTCCAGCGGAGCCAGGAGCGCCAATTTCAATGCATATGATTATATGGTGTTGACAGCTTCGGCTCGTGAAGAAGCTCGATCTGTTATTCCAGCAGTTGTCCACCATGATGGAACGAGCCGGGTTCAAATTGTTCGGCCCGAAAACAATGCCTTAGTCCACGCTTATCTCAAGCATCTGGGAAAATATAACGGTGTAGAAGTCTCGATTAATACCTCCCTAAATGTCGGCAGCCCAATTGTGCAGACTCCTGAGCAAGCATTAGAGATTTTTAACCGTGCGGCTGGGCTGGATGCCATTTTTATGGTGTCAGATGAAGGCAACGTTTACATGGTTTGGGCTAAAGAAGGCGTTCAGAAGTTCGATTCAAGGATTCAGGAATTGGCGCAGATCTACTGGAGTGGTGGGAAGCAGTAATGAATAGCTTTAGAGAAAAATTTACAGTATCACTTTCGAAGTTAAAGGCAAATAAAACGACAACAAAGGAAGTTGCTCCCGCAGGATCAGAAGATGATTCCAGCGAACAAAAAAAGAAAAAAATCATAGATGATCTCATTAATAAGCGGATTGACAAAGCTGAAGCGAAAATCCGCTTTGAGGCCATTGATCGCGAAGGCAGATCTCCCACTCCTGACAAAACAGGCGCAGACAATAGCAAGCCGAAGGCCGTTATCAACCCTGATACTGCTGATGACAACACAGGGCGCTTAGAAAATGCTGATGCTGCTATCGCCATTATTGGGATGTCCGGGCGATTTCCCGATGCTGAAGATGTCAATGAGTTTTGGGATAATCTCATGGCGATAAAAAATAGCATCACAGATTATCCTGGTGAACGTGGTTGGAACATTGAAGAGTTTTATGATCCCAAACCACAAACTCCTGGTAAAACCTATACAAAGAAAGGCGCATTTCTTCAAGATATAGATAAATTCGATCCGCTGTTTTTTTCCATGTCTCCCAGGGAAGCAGAGACGATGGATCCGAGCGAGCGGATCTTTCTGCAGGAAGCCTGGCGAGCTATCGAGGACGCGGGCTACGCAGCGTCAGGCATAAGCGGCCAACCCTGGGGTGTGTTTGCTTGTGCTAAGGGCGATTACTCGGCTGCGCTTCGGCAGAGTGATAAACTCTATTTTTCACCTACTGATTCCTTCCCAGCAGCGCGTCTCTCTTACCTTTTGAATTTGGTGGGGCCGGCTTTGAGTGTTGATACTGCCTGTTCATCGACACTGACTGCCATCGCTCATGCCTGTGACAGTCTGGTTTTGGGGAACTGCAACGTTGCGATAGCCGGTGGCGGTGGTATCTATTGCACCCCAGGTATGTTAGTGACGTCGAGTCAGTCCTTGTTACTGTCTCCCGATGGCCAATGTTTCACTTTTGATGAACGTGCCAATGGCACCGTTCTTGGGGAAGCCATAGGCGCGGTTGTCCTTAAGCCCCTAGAGTCAGCATTAAAAGAGAACGACCACATATACGGGGTGATCAGGGGCTGGGGAGTCAATCAAGACGGAAGCACCAATGGTTTGACCGCTCCGAGCTCCCAGTCACAAACTCAATTGCAGACCAATGTCTACAAAAAATATCACATCAACCCTGAAGATATCGATGTGGTAGAAGCGCATGGTACGGGAACGGCATTAGGGGACAAAATAGAAGCCCATGCACTGACTGAATCGTTTAGGCAATTTACAGATCGCAAAAACTATTGTGCCTTAGGCTCTTTAAAAACGAATATTGGTCATGCCTTTTTCGGCGCAGGTACTGCAAGTCTGATCAAGATACTGTTGTCGTTGAAGCACAAATTGATTCCGGCAAACGGCAATTTCAAACAAATTAATCCCTATATCGATATAAAAGAGAGCCCTTTCTTTGTCAACACTGAAGCGGAGAAATGGGAAGACAAAGGGAAGCGACCTCGCACTGCGGTAATTAACTCTTTTGGTGCTACTGGCGTCAATGCTCATCTGGTTATTGAGGAGCATAGAACGCCTGCCCAGCATGCAGAAGTTTCTCGGGATATTAAACCTGTAGCGATTCCATTGTCGGCAAAGGAAGAGCCACAGTTAATAGAATATGTGGAAAAACTTATCCGCTTTATCGACACAGAGATCATTGCAAGACCTGATGTTGGAAAAGAATCGCTCCGGATAAAACTTGACGAGTTTGCTTATACGCTTCAGGTCGGGCGTGATCAGATGCCCATCAGATGGGGTGTAGTCGCTGGCTCGTTTGAAGAGCTTAGGTCAACATTGACGGCGCTGTTAGAAGGCAAAAAAGATTTGTCTAATGTCTACAGTAGCATAGCAAAATCTGAACATAAGCGGTGGTCTGGCGAGCACCAGGAACTGTTCGAAAATGACGATGAACTGGCAAGAGTTACGAGTGAGTGGTTTAAACAGGGCAAAGTTAACCAGTTAATGAAGCTTTGGGTTGAGGGCGGAAACATTGATTGGCAAGGACTTCACCGGGAAAGTGGATCTAAACTTAAGCGTGTCAGCTTACCAACATATGCCTTTGCTAAAGACGCGATTAAGATGCCCTCTGGTGGGCAAAGTGATCAGAATGCACGACTAGCAGGTCGTGATATCCTCCACTCGTTGGTTCACAAAAATATTTCCTCTTTGCACTCCCACCGTTATTCGACAACATTTACGGGCAACGAATTTTTCTTTGAAGATCATCGTATTAAGGGAAGGAAAACGCTGCCGGGAGTGGTTTATCTGGAGCTCGCCAGAGCAGCCGCTGAGCTGGCGTTAGACGGTGCGCCTGTGGATAAAAATTACCGCATAGCATTAAAAAATGTTGTGTGGTTACAGCCGTTTGTTTTCAATGAAAATCAGAATCAAATCGTCATCAAGTTAAATAAGATTGGCGACTGGCAAAACCTAAGCAATGAGTTTGAAAACACCAAAATTGAGTTTGAAATCTACAGAGAGCTATCTGATAAGACAGTTCAACTGCATTGTCAGGGGTTAGCTGTACCGGCACTTCAGCAACAAGCGCCGACATTTTCACTTATGCGACTTTTGGCTGAAACCTCCTCCAATAGTGTGGAGTCAGAGGCTCTATACCCGATCCTCGATAAACTTGGATTTAACCTGGGTCCTGGACACCAGGGCGTTAAAGCCTTGCGAATAGGCCAGAATAAAGTTTTAGCCAAAATTGAAGTGCCGAAAACGGTAACAGGCGAATACTGTTTACACCCGAGTATGATGGATTCTGCATTGCAGGCCAGTATGGGATTGTGGTTGAAATCTGATGAAAACATGCCTGCGACCGACGGCAAACAATTTTTGCCATTCGCGCTGGAAAATTTAGTTATCCATCAACCCTGTAAGCCGGAAATGTGGGTAGTGGTCAGTCCGGCGGATGGCTTCGCTGCTTCTAATGGCGGGCAAAAACTGAACTACGACTTGCTCGACGTTAATGGTGAAGTCTGTGTTCAAATGCATGGCTTTTCTGCCAGAGAAGTGGGTGATGATTTTGCTGAACAATCCGCGATTCAAAGCACTTTTGAACCAACCAGGGAAGCAAGTGATGTCGTACTGTTTGGCGCTACGAGGAATGAAAGTACAACGTCGGCAATCAATGAAGAAATTAAATTTTCTGAGCGCCATATTATCCTCTGTGATGTTCCTGAAAAATTCGTTCCGGAGCCAAAAACGAACCACGATGGTGTGTTTTATCACCTTGTTGCAAGTTCTAAAGAAAATCAAGCCGACGGATATGAGCAGGTTACGATAGCCGTATTTGAAATTATTCGGGAGCTTCAGGCACAGCTGTATTCAAAAGACTCTTCGAACTGCACCATTCTAATCCAACTGGTCATACCTAGTGAACTTAGTAAATGGGGTATGCGTGGCCTGGCCGGATTATTGCGATCCGCGCATCAGGAAGCATCGCAGCTTACCGGCCAGCTTATATCGATTGATATAGAAGACGGACGGGATAGCATGATGACTAAACTGGATGCCGCGTCATGCACACCTGCTCAAACAGAAATCTACTTTCAGGGCGATAAGAACCAGACGATAAATTACACTCGCTGGTCGCAACAAAAAACCTTCGATCAACCCGGTGACATCACATCGCTTCCGTGGCGAGACCACGGCGTTTACCTGTTAACGGGAGGTTCAGGGGGATTGGGGCTGATTTTCGCTTATGAGATTGCCAGAAAAGCCCGCCAGGTCACGCTTATCCTGACGGGTCGAAGTGCTCTCGACGAGCAAAAGAAATTGCAAATTGAAGAGCTAAGAGCAACAGGGGCAACTGTGTCCTATATCCAGGCAGATGTCGCTGACAGAGCCGCTGTCGATGCGTTAGTGAATGAAATCCTGACCAGACACGATACCCTTAATGGTGTGGTTCATATCGCTGGGATCATCAGAGATAACTATATCGCGAGAAAACCCACCACCGAGATACGCGAAGTTTTGCAACCGAAGGTGTCCGGACTCGTTAATCTCGATGAAGCTTGCCAGCGCTTACCTTTGGAATTTTTTGTCGCGTTTTCCTCTATGGCCGTATTAGGTAATGCGGGGCAGACTGATTATTCCGCGGCAAACGCATTTATGGATCACTATATCGCTGCCCGAAACATTCTGGCCGACGAAGGCCTCAGACACGGACGAAGCCTGGCCATCAACTGGCCGCTGTGGAAAGAGGGCGGAATGAAGATTGATGACGCCTATGAAAAACTGATGCACAACAACATGGGCTTTATTGCTCTTGAAACGCAAAAGGGCATACAAGCTTTTTATGACGCCTGGTTTAGCTCGTATGAACGGGTTATGGTTGTTGCGGGCAACGTTAAAAAAATTGAACGTTTCTACTCATTAGCAGATGGTTCGGCCGGCCAGAGCGCAAGCATAAAGCCCACAGCTTTGAAAGTAACCAAATCGGTTTCGACAGGGGAGGAGCCCTCTGCTCCTGGCATGCTAAACCAGAGCCTGGAACGAGAATTGATTGAGCTGCTAGCTGAAGAGTCTAACATTGATAAGAATAGAATCAGCGCTCACACCGAGTTTGGGCAATATGGGTTCGATTCCATATCATTGACTAAGCTTTGCAATGCGTTCAATGCCAGGTTCGATTTGAACCTCATGCCAACTTTATTTTATGAGTGCCCGACGGTTGCCAGCACTGCAGACTACCTTTTGGCCAACCATGGTCAATCGTTTTATGCCCGATATCAACCTGTACAAGTACCCAATAGCGATATAAAGCAGCCTGAAAACACGGGATATGGTGACTTTACAGATGCAACAGTTGGTGCGACAGCAGGAGCTGAAACAGCGCATGTTGCCAGGTCGTTAAGCAACCAAAAGTTGCCAACAGACACGATCAACAGCAGCAATCACAATAGTAATCCAGAGCCCGTCGCAATTGTCGGCATGGCAGGCTGTTTTCCTAAAGCACAAAACCTCGATGAATATTGGCAGAATTTACTTCAAGCCAGAGATTGTATTACCGAAATTCCAGCATCTCGTTGGGATTGGCAAGCCATATACGGGCAGCCATCTTTGGAGAGAAAAACCACTAATGCTAAATGGGGTGGTTTTATTGAAGGAATAGAAGAGTTCGATCCATTCTTTTTCAACATATCACCGAAAGCAGCGTTGACCCTGGATCCCCAGCATCGTATGCTAATGAAGTGCGCTTATGCTGCTGTTGAAGATGCAGGTATTGATGCCAGTCAGTTAGCGGGCAGTAATACGGGTATTTATGTGGGCACCGCTGGAAACCAGGGGTATGACGAGCTTATCGCCCGCCATTGCGAAGAGAGAAACGAATCACTCGCACCTGTTCCAGTTTCATTTGGTGTCGCTCGGATCAGCTATTTTCTTGACTTGCATGGCCCCAGCATGCCTATTGAAACAACCTGCTCAAGCTCACTAGTTGCAATACATCGTGGTGTGTCTGCCATTCAGAGCGGTGAGTGTGACATGGTCATCGCGGGCGGTGTGCAGACAATAAGCACGTCTACCAAGCATATTAGTTGGGCGAAAGAGGGCATGCTGTGCGAAGACGGTCGTTGTAAAACGTTTTCCAGTTCGGCAAACGGATTTGTCCGCAGCGAAGGTGTTGGCATGCTTCTGCTGAAGAGGTTAGCTCAGGCAGAAGCAGATGGTGACCGGATTTATGGTTTGATACGTGGTAGTGCTGAAAACCATGGTGGTCGCGCTAAGGATTTCTCTGCGCCAAACCCAGGGTCGCAGGCCAGGGTCATAGAAGCGGCCTACAAAAAAGCCAACGTAGATATTCGCACAGTCACCTATGTTGAAGCTCACGGTACCGGAACCGAGCTCGGTGACCCCATTGAGGTGAACGGCCTTAAAATGGCTTTTAAACATCTTTACAGCAAATCATCTGCAACAATCAATGCCCCTCACAAATGCGGCTTAGGATCGGTCAAAACCAATATTGGTCACACCGAAATGGCCGCAGGAGTGGCGGGAGTGATTAAAGTTCTGCTGCAGTTTAAACATAAAACTTTGGTTAAAAGTCTGCACGCTGAAGAGGTCAATCCGTATATCGAACTCCAGGATAGCCCATTCTTCTTGCTGTCTGAAGCCAGGGAATGGCAGGCCTTGACTGATGAACAAGGCAATACACTCCCCCGACGCGCTGGCGTCAGCTCGTTTGGGTTTTGCGGTGTTAACTCCCACGTTGTGTTAGAAGAATATACTCAATCTGACAATCCGGTTGCGGACGTTTCTGATTCGCATCTGATTGTATTGTCGGCTAAAAGCGAAGATCAGCTCCGCGACAGAGCAGAACAATTATTGCAGTTCGTAAAGGAAAAAGGCGAAAGCGATGATGTGACGCTTTCCAGCATCGCCTACACCCTGCAAGCAGGCCGGGAACCCTTAGCTTTTCGATGGAGCGCCGAGGTTAGTAATACGGGCGCATTGGTGGAAGTGCTTGCGCTCTATTTACGGCGTGAGGCGGCTCATAAATATTGCACTGGGCGAGTCAAAGAAGGCCGCGAGCACGAGAAGGGAATAGCTGCGGCAATGGAGACCTGGCTTGATGAGCGCGACCTTGAAAAAGTTCAGGGTCTGTGGGTTGAGGGAGTACCTGTTTCATGGAAAAAACTCTGGCGTAACGGAAAACCGCAAAAGATCAGTTTGCCGACGTACCCCTTTGCGTCTGAGCGTTATTGGATTGGAGATCAGGTCAGATCAGAAAAGTGCGAAGAAACTGCTGAACTGATGCGTTTTGAGGAAGTTTGGGTTGAGCGCAGTTTTGACTACGTCAAGACAGAAATGTCGCTGGCAGAACGCGCTAATGTGGTTTGCTTCTTCTCTGCGGAAGACAGTCACACGCTCCTTGAAGCTGCCTCTCAATTTTTGCCGGCACAAACGCAGCTGGTGCATATTCAACCTGGTAGCGCCTACGATAAGAACGACGTTACATCGTATACCGTTTTTCCTAATGACTATCGACAGCTGCAAAGACTGCTTCAGGACGTCCAGGCCGATTTCGGGCAAGTTGATGCGCTTATCTATAACGTCTCTTTGACTGGAAATCCTGATGCTACCCATGAAGGCCCTGTTGCACTATTTCGTGCCATCAAAGAATCGGATTTCCCGCTGCACCAGGTAGTGCTTGCCGGGCAGTACAAAACGGCGGTCGAACAATGCACCCTAGACTCTATGATTGCTTACGAGCGCTCATTGACAGCGGTGTTGCCGGGAACACAAATCAGTGTCGTGATGGAAGCTGATCCGGGAGCACAACTTCCGTCACAGTGGGTAGCAAACCTCTGCCGGGAGCTGACCTCGGGCAATAGTGAAAACGCTTGGTACAAAAACGGTAAACGCTATGCGACTGAGATCCGAGAGCTCCCCACACATGAAGCGTCAGAAGAGGTGCCACTTAAAACGGGGGCTACCTATCTGATTACTGGTGGCTGTGGGGCCCTGGGACTGCTATTCGCCGAACATCTGGTATCTGACTATCAGGCCAACCTGATCCTCACTGGTCGCAGTGAACTAACGGAAAGACAGCGTCAGAAACTCGAGACACTCAATAAGAGTGGCAGCAAAGTGGCCTATTTGCGCGCGGATCTCAATGACAAGCAAAAGATGCAAGCAGGCTTAGCTGAACTAAAAGCAGAGCTTGGTGAAATAAGAGGTGTTATCCACGCTGCGGGTCTGATTAGTGACACCAGCGCACTGGAAAAAGGCGCCGAAGATTTTGCCAAAGTGATGAGCCCCAAAGTGTCCGGAACGTTAGCGCTCGACACCTTGTTGTCCTCGGAGCCGCTCGATTTCATTTGTTACTTCTCGTCTACTGCTGCGGTATTGGGAGACTTTGGCGTATGTGATTACGCTATCGCCAACCGTTTTCAGACAGCCTACGGCAAGTATCGCCAACAGTGCGTAGAACGGGGTGAGTTGCCTGGAAAATCTATCGTCATTAACTGGCCACTATGGCTGCATGGGGGAATGGGTTTTCAGCGGGACGAAGAGCGGGAAATGTATTTACGTAGCAGTGGTCTGGAGGCATTGCCCAATCAGCAAGGTCTGTCTGTCTTTGAAAATACATTGCATGAGGTTCGTGTTCAACACATTGTTTTGCTCGGGCAGCGGTCTCGCATTGAACGTTTTTTACGAGCCAAAGAGGGTTCGGAAAACTCCTTACAAAAACCAGGATCGACATTAGCACTAGGCTCGACATCGCCTTTGACTAGGCCTGGTCCAGGTTTACGCCAGAAAAATGGTCGTAACGGTTTGACCGCAGCAGAATGTGTGGAGCGGGAATTAAAGCAGCAGGTGAGTCAGCTTTTGGAAACGCCAGTGGAGCGTTTGGATGCTGAAGAAATACTGGTCAACTATGGCTTTGATTCGATGACGTTGACCAGATTCGCAGCGAATCTAACCAACCACTTCGGAGTATCGATAACCCCCACAGTGTTTTACAACCATGTCACACTTCGTCAGTTAGTGGATTATTTTATGCAGCAACATGGCAGTCATATTGAGCGCTTTTATCAGGACAAAGAAGACAATTCAGCGACGGAGGTAGTTGAGAACACAGGTTCAACATCCTATTCCTCCACACAAAATACATCCGGAAATGAAGCTGACAGAAAAGCTGCTGGAGGGGATGGTTCCCATGCAGAGATCCCAGGCGATGCCATAGCCATTGTTGGCATGAGCGGCCGTTTCCCCAACTCGCGTACAGTCGACGAGCTGTGGCAACTGTTGTTCAATGGTGAAAGTGCTGTAACGGAAATTCCTACAGAACGCTTTGACTGGCGTGAACAATTCGGGACTCCGGATGCAGACCATAGCAAGACCAATGGGAAGTGGTGTGGCATAGCTCCCGGCGTAGAAGAATTCGATCCGTTATTTTTCGATATATCACCTCTTGATGCAGAAAATATGGATCCGCGCCAACGCCTGTTGCTACAGGAATCTTGGCGAGCTTTAGAAGACGCAGGTTATGGCGAATCGGCAGTAGGAGTTAATCGCATTGGCGTCTATGCTGGTGCAGAACAGGGCGACTACGCACAAGTATCAGGTGTGCACAGTGGAAACGTGACTTCTAATCATGAAGCGATGTTAGCCGCGCGCTTGAGTTACCTGTTAAATCTGGATGGCCCCGTGCTGACAATCAACACGGCTTGTTCATCTGGTCTGGTAGCGCTTCATCAAGCTTGCGTGAGTTTGCGTAATCAGGAGTGCGATACCGCGCTGGCCGCAGGGGTGAATTTACTACTGACACACAAAAACTTTGTCGGTATGGCTCAGTCAGGCATGTTATCCAATGATGGCAAAACTTATGCTTTTGACTGCCGGGCTAATGGTTTAGTACCTGGCGAAGCCATCGCAGTATTAGTATTGAAGCGTCTTTCTGATGCCGAAGCGGATCGCGACAATATCCGTGCGGTAATTCGTGGTAGTGGTGTTAACTACGACGGCAAGACGAATGGCATTACAGCGCCAAGTGGTGTGGCACAGACAAAACTCATCACAGACGTTTATAAACGCTATGGTATAGACGCTGAAAAGATTGATTATGTTGTCACCCATGGTACTGGTACCCGGCTGGGAGATCCGGTTGAAATCAATGCCCTGACCGATGCGTTTAGGCAAGCAGCCAATGGCTCAGTTTCACGCACTGGCTATTGTGCCATTACCTCAAGTAAAACCAACCTCGGTCATACCTTTGCTGCATCTGGCATTGTCAGCATGATAGGGCTAGTGCAGGCGTTACAACACGAAACTATCCCTGCCAGCCTGAATTGTGAACAGGATAGTGATTATATCGATTGGGAGGCTAGCCCGTTTTACGTGAACAAAGGCAATAAAGTTTGGCCTCAACAGAAGGGCAGGCCACGTTTTGGTGCTGTAAGTGCTTTTGGTATGAGCGGTACTAATGCCCACGTTGTCGTGAGTAGTTATGATCGCGTGCCTGTGCAAGTGTCTTCCTTGCCAGGATCGTACCTGCTTGTTCTTTCTGCGAAATCACAAACAGCTCTGGATAGCCAAATTAAAAACCTGGGTAAGTTTTTAAAAGAGCAAACGATCTCACCACAGATGCTCAATCGGATCAGTCATACGCTATCCACCGGCAGACATCATTTTGATCACCGTTTGGCACTGGTTATCGATGATGCCCAGGAGGCAATAGCAACGCTGGATCAATATGGTAATAGCGGTCAGGCAAGCAACCTGCTTTTCGGCGAAGTTAACAGAGGATTCAAGACGCAGCCAGCCCTCGAAGAATATGCCCATACTTTGCTGCAAGCGGTTCGCAGTGGTAATCAATCAGAGAGAAGTGTCAGGGAAAATCTTCTCTCACTTGCTGACCTGTATTGCCAGGGTTATGCATTGCCTTTGCAAATGCTGTTTGCTGAGAAACCTCAAAGTATAAGCTTGCCTACCTATCCCTTTGCCCGGCGCCGTTGTTGGGTTTCGGAGGCTGGGCAGGCTACGGAATCGAAACAAGTGAACGAAACAACTGAAACAACAAAAAAAATCGAAATAATCGAAAAAATCGAAGCAGAGGTACATGTGTCTCCATCACAAGCCAAAGAAGAATACCAGTTCATAAATAAGGCCGAGGAGTTTTATACCCTGAATGCCGTAAAGGCATCGGACGAATTCAAGGAAGACTATCTCACCTTCGCCCCCTTTGCGGAAAAGATACCAGGCTTTTCAATGAGTAAGTTATTTCTCACTCCGGAAGCCGTGCCTGAATTTGGGTTGATGGCGCAAGATAAAATGCGCGAGTTGAGGCAAGTACTGTTCTGTAAAGAGAACTTTAATCGAATTCAAAGAGTCTTCGACTTTGGTTGCGGTAACGGTACAGACGTGATTCAAATAGCGAAGGCTTTCCCTAACGTCGAAACTTGCGGTTATACCATCACTAAAGCTCAGGCCGAAGTGGGCAACCGAAGAATCGCCCAAATGGGATTGAGTGAGCGAGCTCGCATTGAACACAGGGATAGCGGACATGACGCTTTTCTTGTCAACAATGATCTTATCCTGGGCATTGAAGTCAGTTTTCATATCAGAAATAAAAACAATTTGTTTAACAGTATCTCCACGTCTTTGAGTTCTTCAGGCAGAGTGTTGCTGATGGATTACATCGCCAATCTACGTGGACAAATTGTTGATCCCTCTGTCGAAATTACCATTCCGACTGAGGACGATTGGGTGGAGCTGCTTTCAACGCACAATTTGCTTATCGATGAAATGATCGATGTTTCTCAGGAAATTGCTAACTTCCTTTACGATCCTGACCTGGATCGCAACACGGCCAATGTTCCTCAGGTTGCGCGAGATACACTAAAAAATTACGCCAACCAATCTATTGCGCTGGAAAATGGGTTTATCAGTTATGTCCTGATGAAATTGGTGAAAAATCCTGGTCTTGATCGCCAACAGTTAGAAGCCACCAACAGGCAGCGAATTAGAGCAAAAACGCCTTATTCGCATGCTTTAGACGAAATGTTAAAAGTAGGCCACATTCCTTACCCTACCACGGTACAGGCTGACCAGGTTTTGGAGGTACAGGGGGAATCGAAGGGCACGCTGCTGTTAAATCCGGTTTGGCAAGAGCGTTCCATTGTCAATCCAACCCATCTTGCTGGAGATAGTCAATTCTTTACTGTGCTGTGTGGATGGGACTCTGACGCCAGCAGAGCCGTCGCTTATCAGTTGCCGGGTGAATGTATCCGATTGGACAGATATCCAGGTGAAAGCCTGAATGTTTGTTATCAGCGCGCTGTTGAATCCTTACTTTCCTGGTTTAAACAATTGATCGAGGAAAAGCGCCACAATGACATCGTTATTCAACTTGTCGTGCCTGAAGAGCCTGTGGCTGAAGTATTTTCTGGTCTTGCCGGGTTGCTGAAAACGGCGCGTTTGGAAAAACCCAACTTACTGACGCAAATGCTGGTGGTTGAGCGCTTTACTGAGGGCTCTCAGCTGCGGGCTTATCTGGAAAGCGAAAGGCGTGGTGGTTGTAGCGATGATCTGGTGCGTTATGCCGGAAGTAAAAGACAGACTAAAGAAATGCAGGAACTTGCTTTCCTGGAACACAAGGCCGCACTTAACACGAAAAGCAGCCCATGGAGAAAAGGTGGGGTATATCTGATCACCGGGGGGCTTGGTGGCCTGGGGCAGATTTTCGCCAGAGAAATTATCACCCAGTGTTCCAATGCTGTCCTGATATTAACGGGGCGTTCGCCACTTAACCAGACGCGACAAGCGCAACTGGATGCGCTTCAGCAGTTAAATACCAATACGGGTGCAACTGTGATCTATCGTCAGCTCGATGTTGCAGATGCCGTTGGGGTGGATGGATTGTTTGATTGGGTAAGGAACGTATATGGCGGATTCCAGGCTATTATTCATAGTGCCGGTGTGATCCTCGACAATTTTATTGTCAATAAAACGGTTAATGAGAGCCGTCAGGTTTTACAGCCCAAAGTAGCGGGTGTCGAGAACCTCGATAAAGCGAGTGCTGATATGGCA
The DNA here is from genome assembly GCF_030547455.1 of Motilimonas sp. 1_MG-2023. Taxonomy (NCBI): domain Bacteria; kingdom Pseudomonadati; phylum Pseudomonadota; class Gammaproteobacteria; order Alteromonadales; genus Motilimonas; species Motilimonas sp. 1_MG-2023. Next base: position 53,767 of record NZ_JAUOPX010000019.1, read on the forward strand.
CTGGACTTATTTGTTCTATTTTCCTCCATCTCTGGTACTCACGGAAATCCAGGCCAGGCCGATTACGCCGCTGCCAACGGTTTTCTCGACGCTTACGCACAATATCGTCACGGTTTGGTGATGTCACAGCAGCGTCGCGGGCGAACAGTGTCAATCGCCTGGCCATATTGGGCAGAAGGTGGGATGAGCTTTGATGAGCGTCTTCAACGACAAATGACGCAGAGTTTCGGGATTGAGCCACTGACTACGACTTCTGGTTTGGCGGCGTTTTATCACGTGCTTGAAAGCGAACAGTCCAACGTCGCAGTGGTGGCGGGTGAAAAGCAACCGCTGACAGAAAACTTCGTGAAGCACGCTCCTGGTGATCAGGAACACCGAAATGCATCTGTAGACACCGAAGTATTCAAAACGCCGACCAAAGAGCGATTAAAAGAACTTTTTGCACAAACGTTAAAGTTTGAGCTGAATGAACTTAAAGATAGTATCCCATTCAGTGCTATGGGAGTCGACTCTCTCAATGCAGTGTCCCTGATTGAAGGGATCAATCGCGAGTATGAGATGCGCCTGCCGACCAGTGTGGTGTTTGAGTTCAATGATTTGGCATCACTGAGCGCCTACATTGATAAAAATAAGCCTGGCGAAGCAAACCATGCACCCGTGAGTACTGCACCCGTGATTACAGTCACAAAAAAGTCTACTCTGCAGTGTTTGAAAGAAATATTTGCGCGGACCTTAAAGTTTGAACTGAACGAACTGAGTGACACCACTCCCTTCAGTGCTATGGGCGTTGACTCTCTTAATGCAGTGGCATTGGTAGAAGCTATCAATGGCGAGTATGAGATGCGCCTGCCGACCAGTGTGGTGTTTGAGTTCAATGACCTGGCATCACTCAGCGCCTACATTGATAAAAATAAGCCTAGCGAAGCAAACCATGCCCCCGTGAGTACTGCACCCGTTATTACAGTCACAAAAAAGTCTACTCTGCAGTGTTTGAAAGAAATATTTGCGCGGACTTTGAAGTTTGAGCTGAACGAACTGAGTGATGCCACTCCCTTCAGTGCTATGGGCGTTGACTCTCTTAATGCAGTGGCATTGGTAGAAGCGATCAATGGCGAGTACGACATGCGCCTGCCGACCAGCGTGGTGTTTGAGTTCAATGATTTAGTGTCGCTCAGCGGCTATGTAGAGAGAAACCAGCCGAGAGAACACTCAAGAAAAAAGTCGTTTGAAGCCGCTGTCGTCTCTCCTGAAGAGGACTTCGCGGCTCAAAGTTTAGCTGATGATTTACCCCGTGAAATCCGATCTTCAGCTGCACCTGCGCCTGTCTCGAACGACGGTGCGGTTGCGATTGTAGGTCTATCCTGCCGGGCTGCGGGGATTGCAAACAGTCGTGACTATTGGGATACGCTCGCAAATGGCAAAGACAATGTATCTTCTGTCAAGGACCTCGAGTGGCTGGAATTTCTGTCTGTCCACCGGGGTAGCGATAAACCGTTCCGCTATGGCGCGATGGCGTCGATCGACGAGTTTGACCCGTTGTTTTTCAACATTTCTCCCAAAGAAGCGGAGTCAATGGAAGTTAATCAACGGGTGATCCTGGAGCAAGCATACCGGGCCATTGAGGATGCTGGCTATGCGCCCTCTTCCCTGGCCAATGATCGTGTTGGCACAATCATTGGCGTCATGGATGGTGAGTCCATATTGGGCAATTTGAACCACTTTGGCATGCTGGGGCATGAAAACAGTATCTTAGCGGGGCGGATTGCTTATTTTCTGGATCTTAAAGGGCCTGCATTAACAGTTAATACAGCCTGTTCGTCGGGTCTCGTAGCAGTAGATATTGCCAGCAAAAAACTGCAGGCTGGTGAAGTGGATATCTGTATTGCGGGTGGGATTGGCATCTACACAGGCCCTCAGGCGTTTGCCGCCATGGACGCAGCCAATATGTTATCTCCCACTGGCGATTGTCGGCCCTTTGACAACGATGCTGATGGCATTGTTGTGGGAGACGGTGCTGGGGTGCTCATCCTCAAACGCACAGAAGATGCTGTTGCAGCTGGCGATCACATTTATGGTGTCATTTGTGGTAGTAGCACTAACCAGGACGGTAAAACATCAGGCCTGACCGTTCCCAGTTTCCTTTCCCAAAGTCGTTTACAGGAAAGTGTGTATCGAGCAAACGACATTTCCGTAGAAGATATTCAGTATATCGAAGCTCATGGTACGGCGACTAAGTTGGGTGATCCTGTTGAGATCCACGCACTTACTGACAGCTTTTCTCAATTTACCAACAAGAAAAGTTTTTGTGCCATAGGCTCGGTTAAAGCCAATATAGGACACACAGGCGCAGCCGCAGGTGTGCTCAGCATCATTAAAGTTCTGTTGTCTTTCCAACACGCAATGATCCCACCAAGCATTAAGTTCATGAAAGAAAATCAGCATATAGATTTTTCCAACAGTCCGGTTTATGTCAATAACGAGCTAAAAGACTGGCCACTAAATGCTCAGGGCAAGCGCCTTGCTGCGGTCAGTTCCTTTGGATTTAGTGGTACGAATGCACATATGGTGCTCGCTTCTTCTCCAGATCAGGGACAGCAGCTGCCTTCAGGTAAACGCACTGTCATCATCCCGCTTTCAGCCAAATCCGAAGGACAATTGCTGGAGCAGGCGAAAAGTTTGTCGGCTGATATTGCACACCGAGGTGAGGGTGATCTGGAAGCCATTGCCTATACCTTGCAAACAGGTCGGGATCCTATGAGTGAGCGACTTGCGACTGTGGTTACATCACTTGAAAGCTTGCGGGAAAAACTCCTTGCCCTGTGCGGTGAAACTTCCGAGTTTGGTGAATGGTGCCGGGGTAGCGTAAGTGGTGATGTTAATGCTGAAGTTGTGGTTACACCTGAGGCGTGGTCAGTTACCAGAGAACAGCTCGACAAACTTGCGGAGCAATGGGTTCAGGGTATGTCTGTCGACTGGGAGAAGTTGTATGGCGATGCTCGCCCCCGACGCGTGAGTTTGCCGACTTATCCTTTTGCCCGCGAACGTTACTGGCTCGAGCGCGCCAGCTTAACACCTGAGACAAAGTCCAGGCTGCACCCCCTGGTGCACGACAACACCTCCACGGTATTCGATACCGATTTCAGTGCGACCTTTACCGGCAGTGAGTTTTTCCTGCGGGACCACCGTGTTCAGGGCGTCAAAACACTGCCGGGGGCGGCCCATCTGGAAATGGCCCGGGAAGCCATTGCGAGGGCTTTCGGTTTGGATGAGTCGGAAGCGATGACTGTGCAGTTGAGCGACGTGGTGTGGTTGCGTCCCGTGGTCATGACCGATGAGGCATTAGCGCTGCACATACGCGTGCTGCCTGAAAGCGAGCAGGCGCTGGAATACGAGATTTACAGCCTGGACGACAGCGGAGAAGAAACTGTTTACAGCCAGGGCAAGGCGCGTTTGAACGCTGTTGAAGCATTGCCAGCGCTGGAGCTGTCGGCATGGGGCGGCATGAACAGTAAAACCCTGGCGCCGGAAAAGATTTATGAGGCCTTTGAGGATGCCGGTTTGGAATATGGCTCAGGCCACCGCGGCATCACAGGTCTGCGAGTCGCCATCACTGAAGGCGGCGTCCCGGAAGTGCTGGCAGAGCTGCAATTGTCGGCGGAGCTGACAGGAACCCATGAAGCCTATGGACTGCACCCGGCATTGTTAGACAGTGCCTTACAGGCCTCCCTGGGCCTGGCGATGGCTGATGATGCAAAGGCATCGGAAGAGCTGTTGTTGCCCTTTAGCCTGGGAACCCTGCAGATGCAGGGGCGTATTCCTGCTGTGGCGTACGCCAGAGTAGCTTACAGCGCCGGCAGTAAGCCTGGTGATGCCGTTCAAAAACTCGATGTCACCGTGTGTGATGATCAGGGCAATGTATGCGTGGCGTTGAAAGGTTTCAGTTCCCGAAACTTCAGTCGTGGATCGGCAGAACAAAGGGTGACATGTCTGAGTCCGGTGTGGGAAGCGGCAGAGCTGGCAAAAGGCGCTAAAGAGGTCGCAGCAGGCGAGCACTATGTCTTATTGGCCGGCGCGGTTAGCGCAGGGGAGCAAGGGGCATTAGTGCGTGCATTGCCGAAGTCAGTGCACTGTGATGTTCTGGGGGTGGTCAATCCGACCTCTCACACTCAGGACACCCATTATCGGGAAAGCGCTTTGCAGCTGTTCAATGCAGTGCGTGCGCGGCTGGAAGCGCGGCCAACAGGGCCGGTGCTGGTGCAGTTGGTGATCCAGCAGACGGACGACGAAACCAGCCATTACCTGGAAGGCCTGTCAGGCTTGCTGAAGTCGGCGAGCCAGGAAACCCCCATGCTGCAGACTCAATGCTTGCAGGTGGCTGACAGGGTAGACGCCGAAACGCTGGCGGCCTGGATACAGCAGAATGCGGCGAACAGCCAGACACAGGAAGTGCGCTACGTGGACGGTGAACGCCAGATCAGGGTGTGGCGGGAAGCCGATGAAGCGGCGGCTCAGACACCGGCGCCATGGCGTGATGGCGGCGTGTATCTCATCACAGGTGGCGCTGGCGGCCTGGGACTGATTTTCGCCGAAGCGATTGCTGCGCATACCACGGGAGCAACGGTGGTGCTCGTCGGTCGTCGTCCTTCTCTCGATGATGACGTGGCGCAGAGGCTGGCGGCCCTGGGAACGGTCAACGTCGATTATCAGTCGGTGGACATCGGGGATGCGGGCGCGGTCCGCGGCCTTATCGCACACATTGAGCAAGGTTACGGCACACTGACGGGAATTATTCACAGTGCAGGCGTTCTCGAAGATAACTTTGTACTGAAGAAAACGGCAGCGGAGCTGGACCGGGTGTTTGCGCCTAAAGTATCGGGCGCGGTGAATCTGGACCGGGCGAGTCAGCATCTTGCTTTGGAATATTTTGTCTGTTTTGGCTCTCTTGCCGGGGTTCTGGGCAATGCAGGTCAGACTGACTACGCGGCGGCCAACGGGTTTTTGGACGCGTTTGCGGCCTGTCGTAACCGCCGGGTTGGGCGCGGTGAGCGGCAGGGTAAAACCCTCGCCATTGACTGGCCATTGTGGTCGGACGGAGGCATGCAAGTCACCCCGTCAGTGCTGGAGAATTTACGTCAGTTAGGATTAGCACCTTTGGGCCGGGAAGCAGGGATTAACGCGTTTAAAGCGTGTATCGAGAGCACAGCGGAACAGGTACTGGTGTCGGCGGGCGAGAAGGAAGCGATTGTCCGTCTGTTATTAATGCAGGCAGGTCTGGCGGAGCCTGAGACAGAAGCTGAAGAGCAGCAAGGTGAGTTGATTGCCTCTGAGTTGAAAGGTGGCGACTTGCAGGAAAAAGCCCTTGCGTACTTTAAAGCGCAACTGTCATCGGCGTTAAAGCTGCCACTGTCGCGACTGGATGAAGATGCATCCATGGAGCTGTACGGCATGGACTCGGTGATGGCGATGCAGCTAACCAGCCATCTGGAAAAGGCCTTTGGTCCCCTGGCGAAGACACTGTTTTTTGAAGTGCAGACAGTGCGAGCGCTGAGTGAATACTTTATTGAACAGTACCCTGAGCGGTTGCACCAGGTACTTGGTGCAGGCGCAGCCGTCGTTAAGGCTAAAGCGAAAACGACCGAGAATACTAGGGGCTTGCCGGTGGCTCAGGAGCCGACAGCCAGGCCAGGGCGTGCGCTGCGTCGTCGTCCTGCTCCTGTTTCTGGTCTGGGTCGGGAGTCGATGGAGCCGGGTGCTGTTGCCATCATTGGTATCAACGGGCGATATCCGCAGGCGGGTGACTTAACGGAGTTTTGGGATAACTTACGTGCCGGTAAGGACTGTGTGACAGAAATCCCTGCTGAGCGTTGGGATCACAGCGTTTATTTTGATCCCGACAAAAATCGTCAGGGAACCAGTTACAGCAAGTGGGGTGGATTTATTGATGGTGTCGATCAGTTCGACCCCTTGTTCTTCAATATCTCTCCTCGCGAAGCTGGTTACATTGATCCGCAGGAAAGGCTTTTTTTGCAATGTGCGTTTTCGGCTATCGAAGATGCGGGTTACACCCGCGAAAGCCTTGCTCAATTGCCGTCGGTTGAAGGTAACCAGACTGGTAACGTCGGTGTATTTGTTGGGGTGATGTACGAAGAGTATCAACTCTACGGCGCTCAGGCGCAGGCTATGGGGCAAAATGTTGCGCTCACTGGAAACCCTGCTTCTATTGCCAACCGCATCTCGTATTTTTGTAATTTCCGTGGCCCGAGCATGGCGGTGGACACCATGTGTTCCTCTTCGTTGACGGCGATTCATTTGGCATGTGAGGCAATGAGAAACCAGCGTTGCGATGTTGCTATTGCCGGTGGTGTTAACGTTACTATTCATCCAAACAAATACCTGGCCCTGAGCCAGGGTAATTTCGCCTCCAGCACAGGTCGATGTGAAAGTTTTGGCGAAGCTGGTGACGGCTACGTTCCGGGAGAGGGCGTGGGCGCTCTCATACTGAAACCTGCAGAGGCGGCAATTCGCGATAACGACCATATCTATGGGTTGATAAGAGGCTCCGCGATTAATCATGGTGGTAAAACCCATGGCTATTCGGTGCCCAATCCCAAAGCCCAGAGCGAGGTGATCGTTGAAGCGCTGAAAGAAGCACAGGTGAAGCCGGAAGAGCTTAGCTATATTGAAGCGCATGGTACGGGTACAGCCCTGGGTGATCCGATTGAGATCGCCGGTCTGACTAAAGCCTTTGAGCGTGCCGGTTTCGCTGATACGTCGGCACACGTCTGTGCCATCGGTTCAGTAAAATCCAATATTGGTCACTGTGAAAGTGCAGCCGGAGTCGCGGCGGTCACCAAGGTGCTTCTGCAAATGAAACATAAGCAGCTTGTACCTAGTTTGCATGCCGACTCCCTCAACCCAGCGATAGATTTCGACAATATACCGTTTCAGGTGCAGCGAACTTTGGCTCCGTGGCCTCAGCCCACTCGCACCATAGACGGATGTGTACAGACCCTGCCACGGATTGCCGGTATTTCCAGCTTTGGTGCAGGTGGCGCCAACGCCCATGTGATCATTGAGGAATACGTAGACGAGAACTCAGGAGCGGAGGCAGATGCTTCCGGAACGGCAGTGATTGTGCTGTCGGCACGCAGAGAGGCACAGCTGATCGATCAGGCGAAGCATCTGTTACATTACCTGGAAACTCAGCAAGGTGATCTTTTGGCATTAGATGATATTGCTTACACCCTGCAGGTTGGCCGGGAAGCGATGGAAGAACGCATTAGTACCACGGTAGATAGCCATGCTGAGTTGATTGCTAGGCTCAGGCAATATGTTGAAAATCCAGAAGCGGGCGAAGCTTGGCTGCGCGGTTCGACCAGGAATAAAGAGGCCCTGGCCATATTCAAAGGAGATGAAGAGCTGCAGGAAGCGATAACCAAATGGTTGGCGCGGGGCAAGGTCGACAAGCTACTGTCTCTCTGGGTTCAGGGAGTGTCCGTTAACTGGGAAGAGTTATATAGTGGCTCTCTGCGCCGACGTATAAGCTTGCCGACTTATCCCTTTGCCCGGGAACGCCATTGGTTCGATCGCGCGACATCAACTGTAACTGCGACATCAGAGACAAAGTCCCGGCTGCACCCTTTAGTGCATGAAAACACCTCTACGGTATTTGGCACAACTTTCAGTGCGACCTTTACCGGCAGCGAGTTTTTCCTGCGGGATCACCGTGTGCAGGGTGTAAAAACCCTGCCGGGTGCGGCGCATATGGAAATGGCGCGGGAAGCCAGCGCCAGAGCATTTGGTTTGACCGAGTCCGAAGCGATGGATGTGCAGTTGAGTGATGTGGTGTGGTTATGCCCGGTAGTATTAACTAATGAAACACTATCAGTGCATATACGGGTGTTACCTGAGAGTGACGAAGCGCTGGAGTACGAGATTTACAGCGTGGACGAAACGGGAGAAGAATACGTTTACAGTCAGGGCAAGGCCCGCCTGAATGCGGCTGAAGAGTTGCCCGACTTGGATCTGTCTGCGTGGACAGGAATTGACGAAAAAACACTCGAGCCGGAGCAAGTTTATCAGGCCTTTGCTAACGCAGGGCTGGAATACGGTTCGGGTCACCGCGGTATCGCTGACCTGCGGGTAAGTGTTGTCGATCGCAGTGGTCCTGAGGTGCTGGCAAAGCTGCAATTGCCGACGGAGTTAATGCAGGCCCACGAAGCCTACGGACTGCATCCGGCGCTGCTGGATAGTGCGTTGCAAGCTTCATTTGGCCTGGCGATGGCCGATAACGAAAAGGCATCGGTGAATAACGCCTTGCTGCCATTTAGCCTGGACTCTTTACAAGTCAATGAGCGTATTCCTCATGTAGCGTACGCCAGAGTGAGTTACAGCTCCGGCAGTCAGCCCGGAGATACAGTGCAAAAGCTTGATATCACCGTGTCTGATGATCAGGGCCGTGTGTGTGTAGCCTTGCAAGGCCTTAGCTGTCGCGCGAACGCCAGTGGACAGGACAAGTTCAAGCCGGAATTGTTGCTGCCCACCTGGTCGGCAGCGACCCACATACCGGGTATTGAGCAAATGCTAGCTAACGCAGACACCCTGATAATTCATAGTCACAAGGTCAGTCAACACGTACTCAGCCAATTAACGGGGATGTCCGGAGCGCAATCTGTTGCACTGGAGAGCGGCGCAGGGATTGATGAAATCACCCGGTGTCTTGATTCCAATGAAAACCTGAATCACCTTATTTGGGTCTTACCGCAAGACATCACTCAGGAAGTTGATTTGGATGGGTTGATCGAGGCTCAGGATGACGGAGTGCTGACTGGATTCAGGCTGGTTAAAGCACTGTTGTCATTAGGATTTGATACACGTCCAATTTCTCTCAGTGTAATCACCTGGCAAACACAAGCGATCCTGTCTCCGTCTGCACAGCTTTCGATGCAAGACGAAGATGTCAGCAGTCTGTTTGGCTTGAATATGGAGGATAGCTCCGATATACACTACCCGGCACATGCCGGCGTACACGGGTTTATCGGCTCCGTCGCAAAAGAGCTGTCTCATTGGTCTGTTCGTCTGTTGGATTTACCGCTAAACCCTGCAGAGGAAACGCTGGCAAAAGGACTGACATTACCTTTTGACCCTGCAGGTAATGCCTGGGCGTTTCGCCAGGGACAATGGCATCAGCAAAAAATGTTGCCGGTGCAGGCGCCGGAAACAATAGTTGAGGCTAAACCCTATCGTGAAGGTGGCGTGTACGTTGTCATTGGCGGTGCGGGAGGTCTTGGAGAAGCATGGAGTGAGACGTTAATACGTGATCATCAAGCCCGCATCGTGTGGCTTGGTCGCCGCCCCATGGATGATGTCATTCAATCTCGTATTGACCGTTTGAGAGCATTTGGCCCAGCCCCGACTTATCTGCAAGCCGATGCTTCTGATCTGGGATCGCTGAGTCAGGCTTACGATAAAATACGCAGCCGCTTTGGAGCCATACATGGGCTGTTGCACAGCGCCATCGTTCTGGATGACAGCAGTGTGGCTAATATGAGCGAAGAGCGCTTTAAGGCAAGCCTGAGCGCTAAGGTGGATACCAGTGTGCGCATGGCACAGGTCTTTAGGCGCGAGTCACTCGACTTTATTCTCTATTTTTCTTCCCTGATAAGCTTTTTCAAAGCGCCTGGGCAAAGCAATTATGCAGCGGGCTGCACATTCAGCGATGCGTTTGCCGCTCGCATGGGACAGCTTTGCCAATGCCCGGTAAAAGTGATGAATTGGGGGTACTGGGGGAATGTCGGAGTTGTTGCTGATCAATCATACAGAGAAAGGATGGAAGCCTTCGGCATTGGCTCGATAGAAACGGACGAAGGTATGTTGGCATTAGAACAACTGTTAAATTCGGCCCTGTGGCAATTAAGCTTATTAAAAATCGATAAATTAGAAGCGATTGTGGGAGATAATCCCGACACGGCGCAAAGCAGTGTTGTCCTTGCTGATAGCACCGCAGAAGTACTTTAAATATCCGGTAACATAGAATATTGGGACTAAAATGGCAGAGATCACAAAGTGACGTTAACGTTCTGCCATTTAAGTTCGACAGAAAAGGTTTTATTGAATGAGAAATACAGATGTAAGTTATAGTGCGCAAAGCCCGCTGGCAAAACGTATAAGCGGACTTGTGCAACCTCAATTTGACAAAGAAACGGCCTTCACGCTACTTCAGTTAGAGATACTTTGGGTGCAATTGCAGTCGGTGGGTTTTGACTTAACCGAACAAGATTGGGTAATCAGTGAGATCATAGACTCGAAGTTTCATCTTTGGCTGGATGAAGCGGCCAGATATTTACGCGTGGCGGGTTACCCAAAGACCACCGATGCATCCACTGCTTTATGGGACCGTTGGAAAGCGTTTAAAGATAGCCGGTCAGATTTGTTACCTCAGATCGAATTGGTGGAATCAACGTTAGCCGTCTTACCTGACATTCTTCGGGGTCGCATTCCCGTGACGGATATACTGTTCCCCAATGAATCGATGGAAAAAGTAGAGGGAATGTACAAAAACAACCCTCAGGCAGATTACTTTAATAACGTGGTCGCACAGGCCGTCGCAACCATACTCGAAGCGAGAAAAGCTGCGAATAATTTCCAAAAGCTACGCATTCTGGAAGTGGGGGCTGGCACAGGCGGCACCAGTCAGGCGGTGTTCGCAGCGTTAAAATCATATGCGGAGCAGGTTGGAATTTACACCTACAGTGATATTTCTAAAGCATTTCTACTCCACGCCAATTCACGCTTTAAAAAGGAAAACCCCTGTCTTGACTGTAAACTCCTCAATATTGAGGAGGACCTTGAGTCGCAATCCTTCGCGATAGGCAGCTACGACATCGTCATTGCAACTAACGTGTTGCACGCGACTAAAGATATTCGCAAAACACTGCGCAATGTTAAATCAGCCATGAAGCGTAATGGAGTAGTACTGATTAACGAAATGGTTGCCAGTTCTCTGTTCAGTCATCTGACCTTTGGCCTGACAGATGGTTGGTGGCTGGCGAATGATACTGAGTCACGCCTGCAGGGATGTCCGTTTCTGTCAGTCTCTCAATGGAAAGCGGCATTGGCGGACGAAGGCTTTGATCGAATTCGCATACCAGTAGATATTGAGGGAGAGTGTGACCAGCAGGTTGTTATTGCCCACAGTGATGGGATTATTCAGCGTGCTTTGCAAAAGCGTCCAGACACAGTCTTAAGCAAACCCTTAAACAACCCCAGGACAAGGCCAGTCGTTGCGGAATCTCCGGCTCCTCAACGGCAACAAGCCAGGCGGGCAGAATCGCATTCAACCGACACCTTAAAGGATAAAACCACATTTCTGATTAAGGAGAGAGTCAGTGCTGCTCTCAATATGCCAGTTTCGGAAATTGATGATGAACGCCCGCTGGCGGACTATGGTGTTGACTCTATCATGGTGGTGCAGCTGACCAACAGCTTGAAGGAAGTGCTACTGAATGTGACCAATCCGGTTTTTTTTGAGCATCCGAGCATTGCGGCATTAACCGGGCATTTTGTAGCAACTCAGGCTGAACACTTACGAAACTACTTTGGCGAACAAGCCAGTACCGAAAATTCCAACATCGAACACGCGGCAGCAGAAAATTCAGGTAAAAAAATAAAAACGCCTGTTTCCGGGAGAAATAAAAATCTAGTTCAGAAGCCTGTTAAGGCCGAACCGCGACAAAGTATCTCCCCTGCGAATGTTACTGCGGTTTTGCCAGAAAGCTCTGTGGCGATAGTAGGTATGGCAGGACGATACCCTCAAGCGCCCACATTGGAGTCCTACTGGGAAAACCTGATAGCGGGTAACAATTGCATAGGGGAAATTCCTAAAGAGCGTTGGGATTGGCGCGCGTATTACAGCGAGGAAAAAGAGTGGGGCAAAAGTTACACCCGCTGGGGAGGATTTATTGAGGATGCGGATAAATTTGATCCTTTGTTTTTCCATATATCTCCCAACGAAGCTGAGCGTATGGATCCCCAAGAGCGTGTGTTTTTGGAAACCGCCTACGGGGCAATTGAAGATGCGGGTTACTGCCCGTCCACACTTGCTGATACTTACAAAGTAGGTGTCTATGTCGGGGTGATGAACAGTACCTACAATGAGTTAACCAGCTATTGGTCAGTAGCCAATCGAGTCTCATACAGCCTGAACTTTCGCGGACCCAGCTTAGCAGTGGACTCGGCTTGTTCTTCCTCATTGACGGCCATCCACCTTGCTCTTGGCAGCCTGAAACGCGGCGAATGTGATTGTGTCATCGTTGGTGGCGTGAATTTGATTGCAAGACCCACACACCATATGGGCCTCTCTTCCATGTCCATGCTGACAGCGGGTGCACAATGTAAAGCCTTCGGCGCCGATGCCGATGGCTTTGTCTCAGGTGAAGGCGTGGGTGCCCTTATGCTCAAACCTTTAGAAAGCGCTCGCCAATCTAACGATCATATTTATGGTGTGATTAAAGGCAGTGCGATTAATGCAGGGGGAAAAACTCAGGGTTACTCGGTGCCCAACCCCGGCGCTCAGGGTGAAGTGATCGTTGAAGCGCTGAAGGAAGCCCAGGTGGATCCTAAAGCGCTGAGCTATGTCGAAGCGCATGGTACGGGTACTGCTCTGGGAGACCCGATCGAGATCGCCGGACTGAGTAAAGCGTTTGAACGCGCAGGGTCAGCCGACACCCTGGCACAGCCTTGTGCCATCGGCTCAGTAAAATCCAATATAGGCCACCTTGAAAGTGCAGCCGGCGTCGCGGCAGTCACCAAGGTTCTCCTTCAAATGAAACACAGGCAGCTAGTACCGAGTTTACACGCCGACACCCTTAACCCGGGGATTGATTTCGACAATACGCCGTTTCAGGTGCAGCGAACGTTGGCTCCCTGGCCGCAGCCCACTCGGACCATCGACGGACGCGAACAGGTATTGCCTCGGATCGCTGGTGTTTCCAGTTTTGGCGCGGGTGGCGCCAACGCCCACGTGATTATTGAGGAGTATGTGGAAGAAACTCCGCAGGCAGAAGCCAGTGCTCCCGAATCGGTGGTGATTGTGTTGTCTGCTCGTCAGGAGACACAGTTGTTCGACCAGGCTAAGCATTTGCTGCGCTACCTGGAAGCTCAGTCTGGTGATTCGCTGGCGTTAGGCGATATTGCTTACACCCTGCAAGTTGGCCGGGAGGCAATGGAAGAGCGAATGGGAACCACAGTAGACAGTCTTTCTGCGCTGGTGGCCAGGCTCAGGCAATATGTGGAAGATCCAAATGCCGTTGAAGGCTGGCGCCGAGGTTCGACAAACAACAAGCAGGCTTTGTCCATACTCAAAGGGGATGAAGAGCTGCAGGAAACGATGGCCAAATGGTTAGAGCGTGGTAAAGCCGACAAACTATTGTCATTTTGGGTTCAGGGTATGTCTGTCGACTGGGAGAAGTTGTATGGCGATGCCCACCCTCGACGCGTCAGTTTGCCGACTTATCCTTTTGCTCGCGAACGCTACTGGCTTGAGCGCGCCAGCTTAACCCCTGAGACGAAGTCCAGGCTGCACCCTCTGGTGCATGACAATACCTCTACGGTATTCGATACCGATTTCAGTGCGACCTTTACCGGCAGTGAATTTTTCCTGCGGGACCACCGTCTTCAGGGCGTCAAAACACTGCCGGGGGCGGCCCATCTGGAAATGGCGCGCGAAGCCATTGCGAGGGCTTTCGGTTTGGATGAATCGGAAGCGATGGCTGTGCAGCTGAGCGACGTGGTGTGGTTGCGTCCTGCGGTCATGACCGATGAGGCATTAGCGCTGCACATACGCGTGCTGCCTGAAAGCGAGCAGGCGCTGGAATACGAGATTTACAGCCTGGACGACAGCGGAGAAGAAACTGTTTACAGCCAGGGCAAGGCGCGTTTGAACGCTGTTGAAGCATTGCCAGCGCTGGAGCTGTCGGCATGGGGCGGCATGAACAGTAAAACCCTGGCGCCGGAAAAGATTTATGAGGCCTTTGAGGATGCCGGTTTGGAATATGGCTCAGGCCACCGCGGCATCACAGGTCTGCGAGTCGCCATCACTGAAGGCGGCGTCCCGGAAGTGCTGGCAGAGCTGCAATTGTCGGCGGAGCTGACAGGAACCCATGAAGCCTATGGACTGCACCCGGCATTGTTAGACAGTGCCTTACAGGCCTCCCTGGGCCTGGCGATGGCTGATGATGCAAAGGCATCGGAAGAGCTGTTGTTGCCCTTTAGCCTGGGAACCCTGCAGATGCAGGGGCGTATTCCTGCTGTGGCGTACGCCAGAGTAGCTTACAGCGCCGGCAGTAAGCCTGGTGATGCCGTTCAAAAACTCGATGTCACCGTGTGTGATGATCAGGGCAATGTATGCGTGGCGTTGAAAGGTTTCAGTTCCCGAAACTTCAGTCGTGGATCGGCAGAACAAAGGGTGACATGTCTGAGTCCGGTGTGGGAAGCGGCAGAGCTGGCAAAAGGCGCTAAAGAGGTCGCAGCAGGCGAGCACTATGTCTTATTGGCCGGCGCGGTTAGCGCAGGGGAGCAAGGGGCATTAGTGCGTGCATTGCCGAAGTCAGTGCACTGTGATGTTCTGGGGGTGGTCAATCCGACCTCTCACACTCAGGACACCCATTATCGGGAAAGCGCTTTGCAGCTGTTCAATGCAGTGCGTGCGCGGCTGGAAGCGCGGCCAACAGGGCCGGTGCTGGTGCAGTTGGTGATCCAGCAGACGGACGACGAAACCAGCCATTACCTGGAAGGCCTGTCAGGCTTGCTGAAGTCGGCGAGCCAGGAAACCCCCATGCTGCAGACTCAATGCTTGCAGGTGGCTGACAGGGTAGACGCCGAAACGCTGGCGGCCTGGATACAGCAGAATGCGGCGAACAGCCAGACACAGGAAGTGCGCTACGTGGACGGTGAACGCCAGATCAGGGTGTGGCGGGAAGCCGATGAAGCGGCGGCTCAGACACCGGCGCCATGGCGTGATGGCGGCGTGTATCTCATCACAGGTGGCGCTGGCGGCCTGGGACTGATTTTCGCCGAAGCGATTGCTGCGCATACCACGGGAGCAACGGTGGTGCTCGTCGGTCGTCGTCCTTCTCTCGATGATGACGTGGCGCAGAGGCTGGCGGCCCTGGGAACGGTCAACGTCGATTATCAGTCGGTGGACATCGGGGATGCGGGCGCGGTCCGCGGCCTTATCGCACACATTGAGCAAGGTTACGGCACACTGACGGGAATTATTCACAGTGCAGGCGTTCTCGAAGATAACTTTGTACTGAAGAAAACGGCAGCGGAGCTGGACCGGGTGTTTGCGCCTAAAGTATCGGGCGCGGTGAATCTGGACCGGGCGAGTCAGCATCTTGCTTTGGAATATTTTGTCTGTTTTGGCTCTCTTGCCGGGGTTCTGGGCAATGCAGGTCAGACTGACTACGCGGCGGCCAACGGGTTTTTGGACGCGTTTGCGGCCTGTCGTAACCGCCGGGTTGGGCGCGGTGAGCGGCAGGGTAAAACCCTCGCCATTGACTGGCCATTGTGGTCGGACGGAGGCATGCAAGTCACCCCGTCAGTGCTGGAGAATTTACGTCAGTTAGGATTAGCACCTTTGGGCCGGGAAGCAGGGATTAACGCGTTTAAAGCGTGTATCGAGAGCACAGCGGAACAGGTACTGGTGTCGGCGGGCGAGAAGGAAGCGATTGTCCGTCTGTTATTAATGCAGGCAGGTCTGGCGGAGCCTGAGACAGAAGCTGAAGAGCAGCAAGGTGAGTTGATTGCCTCTGAGTTGAAAGGTGGCGACTTGCAGGAAAAAGCCCTTGCGTACTTTAAAGCGCAACTGTCATCGGCGTTAAAGCTGCCACTGTCGCGACTGGATGAAGATGCATCCATGGAGCTGTACGGCATGGACTCGGTGATGGCGATGCAGCTAACCAGCCATCTGGAAAAGGCCTTTGGTCCCCTGGCGAAGACACTGTTTTTTGAAGTGCAGACAGTGCGAGCGCTGAGTGAATACTTTATTGAACAGTACCCTGAGCGGTTGCACCAGGTACTTGGTGCAGGCGCAGCCGTCGTTAAGGCTAAAGCGAAAACGACCGAGAATACTAGGGGCTTGCCGGTGGCTCAGGAGCCGACAGCCAGGCCAGGGCGTGCGCTGCGTCGTCGTCCTGCTCCTGTTTCTGGTCTGGGTCGGGAGTCGATGGAGCCGGGTGCTGTTGCCATCATTGGTATCAACGGGCGATATCCGCAGGCGGGTGACTTAACGGAGTTTTGGGATAACTTACGTGCCGGTAAGGACTGTGTGACAGAAATCCCTGCTGAGCGTTGGGATCACAGCGTTTATTTTGATCCCGACAAAAATCGTCAGGGAACCAGTTACAGCAAGTGGGGTGGATTTATTGATGGTGTCGATCAGTTCGACCCCTTGTTCTTCAATATCTCTCCTCGCGAAGCCAAAAACATGCATCCGCAGCAACGGCTGTTTTTAGAAGGTGTTAGCGTCTTATTGGAAGACAACGGCTTAACCCGCGAGCGGATAAAGCAAAAATATCAACATCGGGTGGGTGTCTATGTCGGCGCTACTCACCAAATGTACCAAACCGAAGATAGTGACTTGCCAGGACTGGCGGCGACTTCCACCTCCTATAACGCCATGGCAAACCGCATTTCACATTTCTTCGACCTGGAAGGGCCAAGCATGGTGGTGGACTCCATGTGTTCATCTTCTGCCCTGGCGATACATCTGGCATGCCAGGATATTCAGCGTGGCGAATGTCTGCTTGCTATTGCGGGTGGGGTCAATCTTATCCTTCACCCCAGTAAATATCTCACTCTTGGGTTGGTTCAGATGCTTGGCAGTGATGCTAACAGCCGCAGCTTTAATGATGGTGATGGCTTTATTCCGACCGAAGGTGTCGGTGCGGTATTGCTAAAACCTCTCGAAAGCGCTATCGAAGATGGTGACGATATCAGGGCCGTGATCCGAGGCAGCGCCACATTGCACAGTGGGCGAACCAACTACTTTATGGCGCCTGCGGTCAATGCACAGGCAAAAGTGATTGAACAATGTATAGAGCGCGCGAAAGTCAGTAAGGCGAGTATCAGTTATGTCGAGGTTGCGGCAAATGGCTCAGCCCTGGGCGATGCTATTGAGGTCAGTGCCTTAGAAAAAGTATTTAAAGGCGATCAGCATGCGAAAGGGACCGTCGCACTGGGTTCTGTTAAATCAAATCTTGGCCATCCGGAGGCCGCTTCGGGAATTGCTCAGTTAACCAAGGTGGTTATGCAATTACAGCAAAGGCAATTAACACCGCTGGTAAAAACTGACCAGCTCAATCCAAACCTGAACTTTGAAAACTCTCCCTTCGTATTATGTCGAGAGCTTAAGGAATGGCAGTCCGATGATAATCCGCGGAGAGCGCTGATTAATACTGTCGGTGCAGGCGGAACCTATGTAAGCATGGTGGTAGAAGAGCCCCCTGTGCAGGAAAAACCATGGCCTTCAGCGCCTGCTCATCCGCAAATAATTCCATTGTCGGCGAGCAACGTTGAACGATTAAATGAAGTAATCAAAAGACTATTGGCACACTTAAAGCGTTATCCGGAGATTTCCTTTTCGGATCTGGCCTACACATTACAGCTTGGTCGCGAGCCGATGCCCGCACGTCTGGCGCTGGTCGCCAGTTCAGTAGCCGGGTTGATCGAGGGACTCGAGAAAGGGAATCAGGGAGATGTGCCATGTTATAGCGGTAATGTGGAGGATGATAACTCTTCGTTGCTTGATCTCCTGTCCGGGCCAAGTGGTGAATCGTTCATTCACATGTTAATCAGCGATGGTGATTTAGCCAAACTGGCTGCCTTCTGGGTACAAGGGGGCAAGGTCCCTTGGAGCAGTCTGCACGAACAACACAAGGGAAGAATCATCCCGTTGCCAACCTATCCTTTTGAGCACAAAAGCTACTGGCTTGAAATGGACAATACGCAACTAACAAAACGCTTCTGCCAAGACAGCGAATCCGAGCAAGGCATCACCACTTCGGCAAATGTGGAAGTAGAGAGTAACGATTTTGAAGATTATCTGAAAACGTTTTTTGGCGACGTACTGGATATCGCCCCTGAGCAAATAGTGGTTAATCGGGAGCTTCAAAACTATGGGGTCGATTCAATCATTGGGCTCAGGTTAATGCGGCAGCTGGAAAAGGATTTTGATGTAATCGTCCTGCACAGAGAGATGCTTGACCACACCACAGTTGCTTCACTTGCGCAATTTTTGCAGGGCAAGGCAGCCGAAAATAGTGAGAGCGAAAACCTGACAGAGCAGCCATCCACTGGATCTGAAGACCCATTGTTTGTACATGCTCGCCACCCACTTTCTGAGGGGCAAAAAGGGCTGTGGATGCTCAGCAAAGCTGATCCATCTTCTTCAGCTTACAATCTGCCGTTGTGCTTTAGAATCAGTGAGCACATTGATATCGAACGGTTCCAAAAAGCATGCGATTATGTGGTGAAAGTGCATCCACTGTTGGGAGCCCAGGTTACCGAGGACAGCGGTACCCCAATGATGGAATACAGTGCCAATCCATCTTCGAGTTTTGAGTATCATGATGTATCAAATTTATCTAAAGAAGAGTATTTGCCACTCCTGAAGGAAGCCGCAAAAGCACCTTTCGATTTGTCGGGCGATGCGCTGGTGCGATTTAAACTCTATCTGACAGCGCCGGGTGAAGTCGTTGTTATGATTGTTGTGCATCACATAGTGTTTGACGGTGCCTCGACGCCAATATTTTTGTGCACATTATTTTCTGCCTATGAGACCCTGGTAAATGGCGGAGATCTTAACAGTATCACGCCTTCAAATCCTTTCGCCGACTTTGTGCATTGGGAAAAAGACATGCTGGCAAATCAGCAGGGACAGAAGTACCAAAATTATTGGAAAGAGCAGTTGGGTGGAGACCTGCCGGTATTAGAACTCGACATCGAACATACAAGTATTGCCGAAACGGCCATGACCGGAGAGAGCTATGCCTTTTCCATGCCTTCTTCACTCGGCTCGAAAGTAAATGATTTCTGTCTGAATAATAAAGCACAACCCGCTATTTTCTTTCTTGCCGTCTATAAGATGCTGCTGCAACGTTACAGCGGGGAACGAGATATTATCGTTGGTATGCCTGCGATGGGTCGCCCCGGCCTGGCTTTTGATGAGGCGGTTGGTTATTTCGTCAACATGCTGCCCATTCGCAGCCACATCGAGGACGACACATCATTTGCAGATTATTTGGCTGAGCTCAAACTTATTATGGCCGACGGGCTTGATCATGGGGCCTATCCTTTCCCGCAGATGGTGAAAGACCTTGATACACTCAACGGTATAGATGCTTCACCCGTGTTCCAGGTTGCATTTACTTTTCAAAACAGAAACATGCTGCAGCTTTCACGTAGCGAGCAGGAAGGAAATAGGGCGCAGAGCCGATCCCTGGATATGATGGAAGACATCATCCAGGAAGGGGAATATAAACTCTCACTGGAAATATTCGAGGATTCCGATGGCTTTGTTTGCTATTTAAAATACGACCCGGAGCGTTTTGAACGCGACGATATTGCTCTGTTAATGGAACATTACACCATGCTTACAGAGGCGGTAATCTCTGATGGCGGGTTAAACCTCGGCGCTTACGACATGATGTCAGCGCAAGAGCGCAAGCGCGTGATGGTGGAGTGGGCTGGTGTCGTTAAGCCCTACGCTAAGGATGTGTGTTTTCACGAACTGTTTGAAAGCCAGGTTGAAAAAACGCCTAACCACACGGCATTAATCTGTGAGGGGCGGCAGATGACCTACGCAGAGTTGAACGCCAGGGCCAATCGTTTAGCACATTATTTAAACCAGCAGGGTGTTAAGCCAGATACGCTGGTGGGTTTGTGTACGGAGCGCTCACTGGACATGGTGATAGGGATGCTCGGTATCTTAAAGGCAGGAGGCGCCTTTTTACCTATAGATCTTGAATATCCGAGCGAGCGAATCGAGTATATGTTGGCGGACTCTGACGTGAGCATTGTATTAGCTCACTCGCATTTGAAGGAACAATTTTATGGCGAACAGCGGATATGCGTGTACCTGGATAGTGAGAGCGACAGCAACGGGGGAGTAGATGTGCTTTCACGGCAATCAGGGCAGAATCTTCCTAAGGAAGCGGTTTCACTTAATGCGAACCATTTGGCCTATGTGATCTATACCTCTGGCTCGACGGGTAAGCCAAAAGGAGTCATGATTGAACACTTAGGGTTTTGCAATGCTGTTCAGGACAATAGCGAAGAATTTCAGCTGCAATCGGAAAGCGTATTTATGCAGAACGCCTCCATTGCGTTTGATATAGGGCCCTGGGTAATTGGCATGAGTCTTATTCGCGGTGCGGCTGTGTGTGTCGTAAAAGATCGAAACTCATTTGCTGATACGTTGGAAAGCGTGATAAACGAAAATGCTGTTACTCATATCATGATGACCCCCTCCGTACTGCAAACGATCAATCCAGAGGCTGTGCTAGGGTTACAGTGTGTGATCTCAGGTGGGGAGCTATGCACTCTGGAGCTGGCTAATAAATGGTATGAGCAGGTCACCTTCTATAATGGTTATGGTCCAACCGAAAATTCGATCTGTGCAACACTTCACAGACATACCTCGCCGACCAAAATCCCAATTGGTAAACCCAATGCCAATACCCATATTTATGTGTTGGGTGATGACATGCGGGTGCAGCCCATCGGCGTAGCCGGTGAAATCTATATCGGTGGCGTACAGCTGGCGCGGGGCTATCTCAACAGACCAGATCTGACGGCGGAAAAGTTTGTTCGCGACCCTTATGGCGCGAATCTTGGGGATCTCATTTATAAAACAGGTGATATAGGTCGCTGGTTGCCCGATGGCAGCCTGGAGTATCTCGCCCGTAGCGATAATCAGGTAAAACTGCGGGGTTTCCGTATTGAGCTGGGAGAAATTGAATCGCGGTTAACAGAGCATGCCGCCGTAGACGCCTGTGTGGTCGTAGTACGAGAGCTTAGCCTAGGTGACATGCAGTTGGTGGCCTATGTGGTTGCTGAGTCCCAGAAAGACTGTGACGGAAGTTCTCAACAAAGCGCAGAATTCTTTGGTGAACTTGTCGCTCATCTTCAGCAGTCTTTGCCCGCTTATATGGTGCCTGTTTTTTATACCATGCTTGATGAGCTGCCTTTGACTGGTAATGGCAAAGTTGACTACCGGGCATTACCTGCACCGGACGAGTCATCCTATGCAATTCTTGCAAATGGCACATACGTTGCGCCTGCCACTGAAATGGAACAGATGCTTGTATCGGTCTGGACGGAGCTCTTGCCATTTGGTGAAGACGAAATAAGCGTTGCCGCGAACTTTTTCTCCTTAGGTGGTCATTCGTTATTGGTCGTGACAATGATTTCGCGTCTGCGTGAACTTGGTTTCCATCTGTCAGTCAAAAATATTTTCAGAGAGCCCACTATTGAAGCTCTGGCAAAAATAATCACGGTTTCCTGCGAAGAGACATCAAATGCAGTGCCTGAAAATGGCATACCATCTGGCTGTGAACAGGTTACACCGGAGATGGTGACGTTGGTCGATTTGACTGAGACTGAACTTGAAAGCATTGCTTCAAAATTTGGTGGACATAAAAACATACAGGATATCTATCCGCTTGGACCCTTGCAGGAAGGCGTATGGTTCCACCACTTATTAGATGTGGACAATGATCCCTATGTATTGACCTCAGTGTTCTCGGTTGACAATGAAAGTCATCTAAACGCATTTCTTGATGGCCTTCGCTGGGTGATACAGCGCCACGATGTTTTGCGTACGGCAGTAGTGACCACCGAAACTTCTAAGGCTATTCAGGTGGTTAATCGCCAGGTCGAGTTACCCGTTGACCCCTTGCTGTTGGATTCGAACCTTGATGTCAACGAACAACTGGAAACATTGTGCACCGAAACGCAATCGATGGCACTCGACAGAGCACCGTTACTGCGGGTGAGAGTCGGTCAAAACCCGGAATCAAAAGCGTGGATTATGGTGTTCAACCTGCATCACATTATTTTTGATCACATTGGGTGGGAAATTATATTGCAGGAAGTGAGTGCGTATCTTGCGGGGAAATCGGAGGAGTTAACTACACCGGTTCCGTACCGCAATTTTGTTGGTCTGGCCCTGCAACAATCCCAGCAAAGCAATGCGGAAGCGTTTTTCAGAAAGTATCTGGCAGATGTCACGGAGCCAACTGCACCGTTTGATCTGCTTGATGTACGAGGTGATGGCGCTGATATAGAAGAGCTGCGGAAACCGCTTTCATCAACTCTGGCTCGCACCATTCGTAGCACAGCCAGACAGATGAATCTTAATCCGGCGACATTATTCCATGCGGCCTGGGCACTTGTTGTCGCTTCCTGTAGTGGTCGCCAGGATGTGGTGTTCGGCACTGTATTATCCGGTCGCTTGCAAGGGGCTGAGGGGGCCGAGCGCACTTTGGGTCTGTTTATCAACACCCTGCCTATGAGAATCATGCTGGAGGGGAAAAGCATTCGCCAGTTGGTGGCAGAGACCGACAGCTCGTTACTCGATTTAATTGTCCATGAGCAGGCGCCGTTAACACTTGCGCAAAATTGTAGTGGCTTGAGTGGTGATTTGGCGTTATTCAGTGCCGTCATCAACTT
This sequence comes from Motilimonas sp. 1_MG-2023, assembly GCF_030547455.1. NCBI lineage: Bacteria > Pseudomonadati > Pseudomonadota > Gammaproteobacteria > Alteromonadales > Motilimonas > Motilimonas sp. 1_MG-2023. The sequence goes on from NZ_JAUOPX010000019.1 coordinate 76,498, forward strand.
CCGCCATTCTCAGCCTACCGAAAACAACGACGAGCAGAATGAGTTGGGAGTGCACCTCGTGGATGTTTACGAGCGAAGCAACTATCCATTCAGTGTTTCTGTAGATGACTTTGGCGAGGGCTTTTTACTCACCGCACAGGTGGACAAAAGTGTGTCTTCCGAGCGGTTGATTGGCTATTTGGAAACGGCCCTCGAGGGCATAGTTGAAACCATAGGCAGGGAGCCGGATACGCCTGTATCAGAGCTCTCTATTCTGCCTGATGTCGAGCGACAAAAGTTATTGCTGGAGTGGAACGATACTTCTGAGCCTTACCTTGAGGATAAGTGTCTTCACGAACTGTTCGAAGCTCAGGTGGCTAAGCGACCTGATCAGATCGCAGTCCGATTTGAACAGCAAGCTATCACCTATTCAGAATTGAACGCCAGGGCGAATCAGGTTGCACACTATTTAGTGTCACAGGGAGTCAAGCCCGATTCTCTCGTTGGTTTGTGTGTAGAGAGATCACTTGAAATGGTGATCGGACTACTCGGCATCATCAAAGCTGGCGGCGCCTATGTGCCCATTGATTCTGCTTATCCGGCGGATCGCATTGAATATATGTTGAAAGACTCCAAAGTTTCGCTCATTTTGAGCCAAACGTCTCTGGGGCATTTGTTTTCAAACAATGAAATAGATGCGATTTATCTGGATGCGGATACTGACTCTTTGGGCAATTCACAACTGGTATCTAATCAGAGCGTGGACAACATAGCCAAACAGACCATAGGATTAACCTCAGGTAACCTGTCCTATGTCATTTATACCTCTGGCTCCACGGGCAGGCCCAAAGGGGTAAAAATTGAGCATAAGGGCTGGGTTAATTTATCGCTGGCGCAAGCGAAAATCTTCCAAATTGATCCCGACAGTCTTGGGCTACAGTTTGCCTCGTTCAGCTTTGATGCTGCGGCCTCAGAAATCGGTATCGTATTGACACAGGGCGCTGCTTTACTGCTGATCACTAAGGCTCAGCAGCAGGATGTGCGTCAGCTGTGCGAGTGCATTGAGGTGAATAAAGTAACCCACGCGACTTTGCCTCCGGTTCTTCTGGAACAGCTCGATCGGGAGAAACTCCGTTCGATTTCAGTATTGACTGTCGCTGGTGAGCAGATTGCTTCGCAAACTGCGAAGGAGTGGATGTCGGGGAGATGCTTAATCAATGCTTACGGCCCAACAGAAACGACTGTGTGCGCTACCGCCGGGCAGCTCCACTCTCATGATGAGCGAGTGCATATTGGTAAACCAATAAATAATGCCCGTTGCTATATTCTCAATGATGAGCGGTCATTAGTTCCTGTGGGAGTTACTGGTGAGTTGTATGTCGGTGGTGCTGGCGTGGCCCGGGGTTACCTGAACAATCGTCCTTTGACCACAGAGAGATTTATTCAATCTCCATTCAGTGAAGATAACAGCGACCGCTTATATAGAACAGGTGATTTGGCTCGTTGGTTGCCCGATGGCAATATCGAATTTATGGGGCGTGCGGATGATCAGATAAAAATACGTGGTGTCAGGGTTGAGCTTGGGGAAATTGAAGAGCAATTGCTGCAACACCCAGATCTAAGCGCCTGTGTTGTCATGGTGCAAAAGGGCAAATCAGACAATAAAGTTCTGGTAGCTTATGTCGTATCCAGGGATGAGTATGGTCCGTGGCAAGGAACCGGTTATCAGCAAATATTGCGTGATCATCTGCAATATCGATTACCCGAAAATATGGTGCCTTCTGTATACATACAACTTGAAACATTACCGTTAACTAACAATGGTAAAGTGGATAAAAAAGCACTGCCTGTACCAGATGAAGGCAGTTTGCAAAAAGAAGAGTATGTTGCACCCCGAAACGATATCGAAGAGGTACTTTGCCAATTAGTTCAAGAAGTACTTTCTATCGACAGGGTAGGAATTCACGATAACTTTTTCATTTTGGGCGGTCATTCTTTATTAGCCACTGGCTTTGTCGGTCAGGTCAAACAACGTCTCGGAAAAGAATTGTCGTTGCGTGCGGTTTTTGATGGGCCGACAGTTGCAGAAATGGCATCGGCGCTATTGCGGGACTTACCTGAAACTGGCTCTCACGATTTGGTGCCCGTCGATCGACAGGCAGAGATATTGCCTTTATCTCATCAACAGCAGGATTTGTGGTTTCTGAATGCGCATCTGGGCCGTAGTTATGACAATGTGCAAGTGGTTTTCAGATTAACCGGTGAGCTTGATTCTGGCATTCTGATTAAAAGCTTTAAGGTAATCTTAGAACGACATGAAATACTGCGTACTCGTTTTGTCGAATCCGGTGAAGGCTTGCAGCAAGTCGTTCATCCATTAGGCGATTTTGCTCTGACTGAAGAAGCGCTTTCCGGAGAAGTTAACCTGCAAGAGCTATGTCAAACTGAAAAGGATAAGCGATTTGATCAGCTTGACGAGCTGATGATACGCATTCGTTTACTGAAGTTGTCAGATGATGAGCGTGTACTTATTCTTACCCGTCCATGGGGCATTTTTGACGGTTGGTCACTGGGAGTATTCTTCACCGAGCTGAGAACTCTATACCAGGTGTTCCGCATGGGGCTGCCAGCGCAGTTGCCTCCATTGGAGGTCCAGTATGCTGATTTTGCGCATTGGCAGTGCAAGACGATTGATGATGAGGCGCTGAATGTGCAACTGAGCTATTGGGAAAAGCAACTTGCAGGACTGCCTCCGCTGCTGCATTTAGCTACCGATAATGAAAGACCACCAGTAAAAAGTTACGAAGGCTCCCAAGTGACAGTGAGTATTTCACCAGACATACTCGATGCGCTGAGCACTTTTAGTCAGCAACAGGGCGTGACTTTGTATATGACATTGTTGTCAGCCTATTTTGTTTTACTAAGTCGCTATAGCGATCAGAAGGATATTCCAATCGGATCACCCGTATCCAACAGACCTAAAGCAGAGTTGGAGCCGCTGATTGGTTATTTCGTGAATATCATTGTTCTGCGCGCCAATATAGGAGATGACCCGCAGTTTATAGATCTGTTGTCTGAGGTTAAGCATACAACTCTTGACGCATTAGCGCATAAGGATGTTCCTTATAGAAGTGTGGTCGATAAGCTATGCCCACAACGAAGTCTGGCGTTTAATCCGTTATGTCAGGTGACTTTCAATCTTCTTAACATGCCATTACCAGATAGTTTTGACTCTTCATTGTCTGCTGCCCCGGTGGAGTTTGATAATAAAGTGGCCAAATTTGATCTGGATCTCGTCTTACGGGAAATGCCGAATGGCTTAATGGGGTATATGGAATACAGCAAAGATCTGTTCAGGAAAGAAACCATAGAACAAATGGTTGAAGATTTTGGAGTGTTATTACAACAGATCCTCGCACATCCAGATAAAAAACTGTCACAGCTAGGGCTGGGAGTAACAGAGCAACCTGGTGAAGTTGTATTAAATTGAGGAGCACCAACATAAACACTTGTAAATAGGTCGCTGGTTAAAGCGATATTAGCCAGTGTTTAAAGAGCTGCTAACGTAGTGTCTTATTGATTACAGTTAGTAGTTCTTTCTCGATTGATATTTTAGAGAATACATCCCGATTTTTAATATAAAAAGCAAATATATCAAACGGCTAAGATACTAGGCGGTTGACAAACATTAAGTACTAAATAATATTATTCAGACTAATAGGTATCAGATCCGGAGCAAGGCTAAATGTTGTTGAGAATAATTGACAAAGGGGATTCCAAAGGAATTAATATTGAGTTTACATCAAGAAAAAAATGTGAATCTTACGAAGTTGTGGAGTTTGAATCTCCTTTTAGCCGAAATTTTCTGACACAGTTAGATTGGTATTTTTCTGATTATGCGATTGGAAGCGCTGATATTAATGGTGATAAAAGTGTCAATGGTAGGTTGATTACTCAGTCCCAATATTTCGGGGATGCAATCATCGGCGAAGATCATGAGCTTATCAGACTTAAAGAATGCATCGAAGATTCTGGTTACGAAAATCTTGATGTTCGGATTGAATCTCAAAATCATGATTTCTTCTCTGAGCTATGGGAAACTCTTATCCTGCCAGATTCAAAATATATTTTATCTACCGTTGTCAGTGAGTTTAGCCGAACATTTTGCACCAGAGATAAGCAATCATTACCAGAAATCGAATTTGGCCTGAATGTTACGCCACCGGTATCGAAACAGATATCACAAATTCTTGACAAAAGTTCGTCCAGGTCAGAGCAGGAAAAAAAACATGCGCCTTTAAATATTCTTTATCTTGTGTCGCGTGATATAGATAATACTGGCAAAGAAACTAACGCCGATGGTATTGGTGATGAAGAAAGCTGCGCATTTAATTTAGCGCTGGACCATGTCAATACGGAAGGGGCGATTGATATAGAAGTTTGGCCGATAGAATGTTGGGAGTATGTAGTTAACCGATTAAAAGATACTGGCAATCCTGTTCATATAGTGCATTTTGATGGGCCAGTTCTTTTGGAAGGAGAGCAAGCGTTTTTAGTATCTCACTCGCAAACAGGTGGCAATGAAAAGCTGTCAGTCTCAGCTTTTACTAAGCTATTGGTTGAAGCTAAGACTGCTTTATTCACCCTTGATGCCCGAGAGTACATTAATAAAGAAGTGGCTGTATCTCATTCCAATGGTTTAGCCGTTGTTGCGGGAATCGCCGGGAAAGCAGGTTTAGGTAACGTGGTAGGTCTCAGTCATAAGACGCCTGTATGGCAGAGTTTCGATTGCTTTAAATCACTATATCAACAGATTGCTGGTGGTCACCCTTTAAACAGAGCTGTTGTAGAAGCCAGGAAGTCATTACAGTCTCGAACTGAAACTACATTCACCAACATAAGAAAGTTGCCTTTCCAGAAGTGGCCCCTGCTTGTTCATTATGGTTATCAAAACGTTACATTTTTTAAAGAGCCCCAGGCTTGCCTAAGCCCGGAAGAATCTCAGGTCATACAGATATCTCGAGAGAAGCTATTCGGCTTTCAGGCAGCTATGTTACCGCCGCAGTTCCAAAATATCAGTGACCATGGATTGCTTAGTGCACTGGCATCAATCAAACTCCACAGCCACTTAGCATCGCAAAAGATAATTACCTTGCTTGGTGACTCCGGTGCCGGAAAAACTCAATTGTCACATACATTGAGTTTCTATCTTGCGAGTAAAAAGCTAATTAACTTTGGATTTCGTTTCGATTTTGAGCGTGATTCACTCTCCATCTCTGATATCAAGGAGATGATAGCCCCTGTTCTACAAACAGATAGTGGATCTGTGTTGGGTGCTTTAGAAAATCAGCGGTGTTGCTTTGTCTTAGACGGCCTGGTGGCATCAACCCTCGATGACCTGAAACCTCTTGTTGACGAACTTCTGTCTCAAGGGCATATCGTCATTGGGTGTATCAGAGAATTAGTCCCCCAGGTTATGGAACAGCCCATTACAATTAAACCTCTCACAGCCAGGGAAAGATGCATATTGGCTTTGCGAGTACTCGAAAATCGTAATATTGAAGCTGATCCGGAAGACGAAAACTGGATAAGTGATTTCTATACAGTGCTGGACAAAACTGCTGGCAATCCACTTTTAATTAAGAACCTAGTCGCTCTGTTAACGTCTCATTCTCCAAACGAATTGAACGAACTCGTCACAAAAAATGTGATGCAAAATGATCAAACATCCCTTGTGCTGCAGTTCTATCGTTGGCAGTGGTCTCAAACCCATGACTTCTGGAAGATCATATTGTTACTGGCAAGTCAAACCAATAATCTGCTAATAGAGATGATTATGGTTGCATGGGAGGGAGACGGTAATACGCATTTCGGTGACAGGTTAAAAGAGGCCATACAAAAAATTCAGCCTGTATATAGCCCTCTGGATTTGAAAGTCAGTATTTCCGATCATATAAAATTGTGGCATACACAAGGATATATCCAAGCGACTATTAACGGGCATGCCGTAGATCCTTATTTTATTTCGAAAATAAGTGATTCGATTTCAAAGGAAGATCCTTTATCTAAGGTATTGGTTAGTGATGAAGTTAAGCTGACATTTAGTCAGCTGGTTTGTGAAGGCTTGGCTCGCCTTTCTTCCCATTTGTTAAGGCAGCAAGACCAACAATTGTTTCAGTATATCATCAGTAATCGAAGAGCATGGATAGAGCACTTTGAGCGCTTATGGGAATCACAAGATTATAAGGGATTCATCAGCGTGAAAAACGTATTTGATCAGATTTTAACTCAAGCAAAGATTGGTGGTGAAAGCGCAGTATGGTCATTAGACTTATCAAATCGCACAGAGTTTGATTTGGACGACCCGCAAAATTCTGTTGTAGCCAGGTTGGCATGGTTAACACTAGCGACAACTGGATTGACCTCTCAGGCATTGGATGCTGTCGGGTTAGAGCAAGGTTTCTCTAATGTGTGCAACAAAGTGGTGCAAGTTCAAGCTTGGGTGAATAAAAATTCATTCGATGATCAAGAAAGTGCCGCGCTATTTTCTAAAGCTTGCTTTTTTCTTGAAGCGTTTTATCTAAAAACGAAAAATTGGAAGCAGTTGATCGTATTAGGCGAAAGTGTGTGCCCTGTATTTTTAGAAAAAGAAGTCTGGCTTAGTGCTATAAAACTCCTGAAGTCAATGTCCGTTAGCTATATCAAGCTGAATCAACCAGAAGATGCGATCGCCTGCGAAGAAAAGCTAATTCACGAGGTTTCCTATGATGGTTCGCCTCCAGGTTATAAGTCGCAAGTTTTATTTGAAATTGTACTATCACGAATAGCCAGAAAAGACTATCAATCCGCACAAAAAACATTGGATTTAATGAAACGGAGTGAGGGTGCAAAAAATATTGCTGAGCTAATCCAGGGGGTGCAGTCAGAGATATTTTATGAGACTGGAGAATACAAACTAGCGCTTCCATATTATTCGAAACTCTGGGTCAGAGCATCACAGGCAAACGATCAACGGCAAGCCTCCCATATCAAGGAATGCCTGGCTGTTATAAAAGAGCAGATTGGCGAAGAGGATTTTGGGCAAATTTTTACATCAGCAACTCCACCTGGAACCGCAAGCCCAGAAAGTTATGAACTTAGCGGTTCAATTTAACCTGTAAGACGGTTTTTAAGGGTGTTCGCTAGCGTTTTCTTAACAGGGAAACGCTTGTTTAAAAAGATATATAAATTATTTAATTATTAGGGTTTTTATGAAAACTATTATATTTCCTGGTCAAGGGGCCCAGAGCAAAGGTATGGGAGCTGAATTATTCGATGTGTTTCCGGAGCTGATAGATAAGGCTGACAAAATATTGGGGTATTCCATAAAGGATATATGCCGTAATAATCCGGGCGGAAAATTAAACAAGACTGAATTCACACAACCAGCACTATATGTCGTTAATGCTCTTTCCTATTATAAAAAGTCAAAAGATTCAGGTGAAAAGGCGGATTACCTCGCAGGGCATAGCCTTGGCGAGTACAATGCACTATTGGCTGCGGGATGTTTTGACTTTGAAACAGGGTTGAAGTTGGTAAAAAAACGCGGCGAAATTATGAGTAAGGCGGAAAAAGGTGCTATGGCCGCCATCCTAAATACTTCAAAGGAAGACATTGAACGTATTTTGAAAGAAAATGGTTTGTCGAAGATCGATTTGGCAAATTACAATACGCTATCACAAATCGTAATTTCTGGTGATGCTGAGGAAATAGGTAAGGCTCAGGAGTTTTTTCAGGAAGGTGATACCCTGTATTATCCACTCAATACAAGCGGCGCTTTTCATTCAAGGTTTATGAAACCAGCTCAGGAAGAGTTTAAAATCTATTTGGAAAATTTTTCTTTTAGCGATCCCCACGTCCAGGTAATTTCAAATGTTACAGCGCGACCTTACGAACCAGGCCGACTTATAGAAAATTTATCCAGTCAACTTTCAAGCGGCGTTCGTTGGTACGAGAGTATTTTTTATCTAATGGACCAGTCATCCGATGACAACCGAATGTCTTTTGAGGAAGTAGGCAACGGTCAGGTCTTAACCAAAATGGTGAGGCACCTGGAGAAAGACTATGCTAGTCAAGTTTCTCTGAATCGAGATCCTGTGACTCCAGAGTTAACACAGGGGTTGCGTGATAGCTCCACCCCAGGCTCTCACCATGATGTAGTCCAGGACTTGAGTAATGGAACAATCACCAATACCCATAATGAAACGTTCCGGGAATTAGATAGTGGCTCGAGTTCTAATGTTCAAACTAAGGTAGCGCAGCAGGCAGAACGCAAACCGATCTATATACCTCACGGCGAGACAGCCCGGGAAAAAGTCAAAAACTGGAATAGTGCCCTGCCTATTGGGTCACTAGTTAAGTCATCTGTTGCTGATTACGGTGAGTTGAAAACCCGCACAGAGGCCGTTGTTTTGTTTGGTCATAGAGCAGCAGTGTACATGGATGGGTACAAAGGCTATTTTGATTTGGACGAGTTAACACCAGTTTAGGAATTACTATGGGTCAGCCTATCGTTTTTATGTTTTCAGGGCAGGGTTCTCAGTACTTTCAAATGGGGAGGGAGCTTTACGAGAATAATTCCAGGTTCCACTTATGGATGAATCACTGCTCCCAAATTGTGGAAGACTTAATCGGAGAATCTTTGATCGATATTATTTATTATCGAAACGGCAAAGGGGATCCCTTTGAGCGCATTCTGTATTCTAATCCGGCTTTATTATCAATCGAATATTGCTTAGCAAGAATACTCATCGAAAAGAAGATTGAGCCTGATTATCTTCTGGGTTACAGCATGGGTGAGATGACAGCGGCGGTTGTTTCTGAATCTTTGACTTTGGAGGAAGGGCTAACTCTGGCCGTTGATGTAGCTAAGATTTTGGAAGAAGGCAGCCCTGCAGGGGCTATGCTTGCCATTATAGAAAACGAAAATATAGTTTATAGATATCCTGATGCATTTAGGTGCTGTGCAGTTTCTGGAAGAAATTTCGATAACCATTTTGTAGTAAGTGGTTTACTGGATGATGTCATAGCCTTGCAAAGCTTTTTGGAGGCTAAAAATGTATTGACTCATAAGCTTGCTGTAAATCACGGGTTTCACTCATCCGTTCTTGAGAGCGTGTCGGAGAAGTGCAAAGCCCTATGCGGATCACTGGATTTGAGGAGCCCGAAATATCCCATATATTCTTGTGTCGAATCAGCGATAATAAAAGAGTATTCAGTGGAGCATTTTTGGCGGGTAATTCGGGAGCCGGTTGATTTTGTCGAAACGATCTCTCAGATCGAGAAGCGGGGGAGTCATATATATATTGACGTTGGGCCATCTGGAACACTTTCTACATTTATTTATTATCTGTTGGGACAAGATTCTTTCTCAAAAAGATTTGAGGCGATGAACCAATTTGGCAAAGATATTCAATTGCTCACCTATCTGGAAAGTAAACAGAGACCCACCTTGATTAAATAACGGATTCTTTGTATCGCTTCGGAGAAGTACAAAAAACAGCGTAAACGCCCCATGATCCCACGGGCTGATGTTGCTAATGTTTGAAGTTCCAAGGCAGGAGCGCATCGATATCTGGCTCCGCTTTCGCTAACTCCTGCATACACTTGACCATGTAGTCATAGAGGATGAGTCCGTTGGCTTTCGCGGTTTCAACGATGCTGTAAAGCTGTTCTGGTCAACCAAAACTGGACACCTTTAGTTGAGAATTTTCAAACTCCACTGGTGACAGATCACCATTGGCTGA